>JAMJQV010000289.1 GCA_023554435.1 Gemmatimonadota bacterium
CGAGCACGTGCAGCGCATCGAGTCGTTGCTGGACGAAGCCCTGGGGGAGCACACGGACGATGCTGGAGACTGACCTCCCGGCACTGCTTCTGGTGGACAAGCCGGAGGGGCCGACGTCCCATGACGTCATACAGGTGGCGCGGAGGGCCCTCGGGCTCAAGCGCATCGGGCACACCGGAACGCTGGATCCGTTTGCGAGCGGGCTTCTCCTCCTCTGTGTGGGGCGGTCGACTCGCCTGGCGGAGTATTTCCACCTGCTCTCGAAGACCTACTCCGCCACCGCTGTCCTGGGGGCCGAGACGGACACGGAGGACTGCACCGGCGAGATGACGGAAACCTCGGACGAATGGCGGTCGCTGGGAATCGAGGAAATCGAGAGAGCTGCCGATCGGCTGCGGGGGGAACACGATCAGGTTCCCCCGGCGTTCTCGGCGAAGAAGGTCGCCGGGCGCCGCTCCTACGAGGCGGCTCGTGCCGGGGCCGCGCTCGAACTGGCGGCCCGTGCCGTGAAGGTCCACTCTCTCGCGATCGGCGACGTCCGGCTTCCCGAAGTTGACTTCGTAGCCGAGGTGTCCACCGGCACATACGTACGGTCGCTGGCCCGGGATCTTGGGAGGGCTCTCGGTTGCGGGGCTCACCTCAGCCGTCTGCGCCGCCTGTCCATCGGTCCGTTCAGCGTGGTCGATGCCGTGGGTCTGGCCGAACTGGCGGAGGGGTCTGTTCCGGCGGGCGCCTCGCGGTCCGCTGCGCAGGCTCTGTCGTGGCTTCCGACTCGGAACCTCTCCGAGTCCGAGGTTTCGGAAGTCGAGCATGGGCGGAAGATCCCGGATCTCGCGGACTCTGGAGATGAGGACCTCCCCGTGGCCATGCTGGCGGGTGAGCGACTGGTCTCGGTTGGCAGAAGGGATTCCGAAGGCCTGCGGCCCGTAAAGGTATTCCATGACGATTGAGGTCCATGGCGGCCTGGAGAGCGGGTTGCCGCCGGACGTCGAGGGCACCGTGGTGACCGTCGGCAGCTTTGATGGTGTTCACCGCGGGCATGTCGCGGTTCTGGAGGAGATCACTCAGCGCGCCGCCGAGCGCGGCCTGCACAGCGTCCTGGTCACCTTCGACCGCCACCCGTTGAGCGTGGTTCGGCCTGAGGCCGCGCCGGGTCTGCTCACGACGCCGGATGAGAAGAAGGAGATCCTGTCCCAGTCCGGCCTGGATTACGTTGCGTTCCTGCCATTCACCAGGGCGCTGTCCCAGTACGGTCCGGAGCAGTTCGTGGACCTCGTGCTGCGCAAGAGGTTCCGGGTCGCCGAACTCGTAATCGGATACGACCACGGATTCGGACGGGGCAGAGAGGGCGACAACGATCTTCTTCGGCGCCTCGGCCGGGCTCACGGCTTCGCGGTCGACGTCGTAGCGGCGGTGGAGTCCGGTGGGTCTCCCGTATCCTCGACCCGCATTCGCGCCGGCGTGGCGAATGGCGATATGGAGCGGGTCGGGCTGGACCTGGGACGACCGTATTCATTTCGTGGGCCGGTGGTGACGGGCTTGGGCAGGGGCCGGGATCTCGGTTTCCCGACCGCGAACATCACGGCCCCGGGCGGCGGGAAGTTACTGCCCTGCCAGGGCATCTATGCGGTTCGCGCCTCGCTTCGCACAGAGATCCGTTCGGGCCTCCTGCACCTGGGGCCGAGACCCACCTTTGCCGGCTCCCCGCCGTCCATCGAGCTCTACATCCTGGATTTCGACGAGGATATCTACGGCGAGAGAGTCCGCGTCGACTTCCTGAAGAGGCTCCGGGATGTACTGCCGTTCGGGACGGCAGCCGAACTCGTGGAACAGATGAAGAAGGACCGGGACAAGGCCAGGGAGTATTTTGCCGGGCTGGACGACTGATGCGCACGAGGAGTGCACTGGAGCGCCAGCTTTACAGATCACGGATTCGGCGCTATTTTTCCATGCTTGATATGCGCCGGACAAACGAACTTGGAACTTGAAGGAACTCATACAGATGACGCTGGGCACGGAAGAGAAGAAAGCGATAGCCGGCAAGTTCGGCCTGCACGAGGGCGACGTTGGGTCGCCTGCCATCCAGGTCGCCCAACTGACGGCCCGGATCGAGCACCTGACGGAGCATTTCAGGATGCACCCGAAGGATCACCACAGTCGGAGAGGGCTCCTCAAGATGGTGGGACGCCGGCGGCGGCTGCTGGAGTATCTCAAGAAGAACGAATACGATCGATACAAGACGGTAATCAAGGAATTGGGCCTGCGCCGGTAGAGAAAGCGCAGGCATCGGAATGCGGCGGTTCGGTGGCGCGTGGCGCCTTCGGACTGCCGTTTTTGTCGTTCCGCCCGTGCCCGCTACGATAGCGCGGGAGATTCGCGGCCGGGATGCGTAAGACCAAGACGTTGTAAGCTTGAGAAGAGCGGAAAGAGAAGAGAAAGAAGAGATGGCACACAGGATTGAGAAGGAATTCGCGGGTCGGAAGCTGATCCTCGAGACGGGCCGCATGGCGCGGCAGGCGGACGGGGCGATTCTTGCCCAGTACGGTGACACGGTGGTGTTGGTGACGGCGATGGCGGAGCGGAAGCAGTCCCGCATGCCGTTCTTTCCCCTGACCGTGGAGTACAGGGCCAAGACCTACGCGGCCGGAAAGTTCCCGGGCGGGTTCATCAAGCGGGAAGGGCGGCCCAGCGACAAGGAGACCGTATCGGCCCGGCAGATCGATCGGCCATTGCGACCGCTGTTCCCCTCCGACTACCAGAACGAGACGCAGGTCGCCTGCTTCATCATTTCGGCCGATCAGGAGAACGACGCTGACGTGCTCGGAATGCTCGGCGCCTCGGCGGCCCTG
The DNA here is from genome assembly GCA_023554435.1 of Gemmatimonadota bacterium. Taxonomy (GTDB): domain Bacteria; phylum Gemmatimonadota; class Gemmatimonadetes; order Palauibacterales; family Palauibacteraceae; genus Benthicola. The sequence goes on from JAMJQV010000289.1 coordinate 2,850, forward strand.
ACGATTTCGCCGATTCCATGGGGTGGACCGATCGCAGGCGTTCGCGTGGGTCGAGTGTCGGGTGACTGGGTCATCAACCCCACGTTCGAGCAGCTCGAGTACTCGGACATGGACATCGTCGTCGCGGGGACACAGGAATCGATCGTCATGGTCGAGGGAGCCTCGGTCGAGATCAGCGAGGACGACCTGGTCGCGGCACTCGAGGTGGCCCACAAGGCCGTGCAGGAGCTCATCGCGATCCAGCACGAGCTGGTTCAGATGATCGGTGGACCCCCGCAGAAGTTCGACTATCCGCCCAAGGCTGTATCGGCCGACTTTGAAGCGGCGGTAAGAGACAGAGCGTCGAGCAAGGTCGAGGAGGCGCTGGCGCTTCCCAACAAGGAAGAGCGCAACCAGGCGCTTTCGGCGCTGCGGGAGTCGGTCACGGCTGACCTGCAGGACGAGGAGGCCTTCTCCGAGCACCTCGACGACCTGTCGAGCGTCATGAAGAGCCTCGAGAAGGAGACGATGCGCCGTCAGATCCTCGAGCGCGGCGAACGTGTCGATGGCCGGGGCCTGAGCGACATTCGGCCGATCTCGTCTGATGTTGGGATTCTGCCGCGCACGCACGGTTCGGCCCTGTTCACCAGAGGCCAGACACAGGCGTTGTGTGTTGCGACGCTGGGCACGATCAGGGATGAGCAGCGGATCGACTCGATCGACGTTCGCGAGGAGACGTCCAAGTCGTTCATGCTTCACTACAACTTCCCGTCGTTCTCCGTCGGCGAAGTGCGTCCGTTCCGGGGCCCGGGTCGGAGAGAGATCGGGCACGGTATGCTGGCTGAGCGGGCTCTTCAGTCGCTTCTGCCCGCGTACGACGAGTTTCCGTACACGATCCGCATCGTCTCGGACATCCTCGAGTCGAACGGCTCCAGCTCGATGGCCACCGTTTGTGGAGGATCCCTGTCGCTGATGGATGCCGGAGTCCCGCTTCGTGGTCCCTGCGCCGGTGTGGCGATGGGGCTGGTCAAGGAGGGCGACTCGGTAGCCATTCTCACGGACATCCTGGGAATCGAAGATGCTCTCGGCGACATGGACTTCAAGGTCGCGGGGACAGCGGACGGAATCACGGCGATCCAGATGGACATCAAGATCGATGGGCTGAGCCTCGACACGATGCGCGAGGCCCTGGGCCGGGCGCGCGAGGGACGGCTTCACATCCTCGATGTCATGCAGCAGACGCTCGGCGAGCCGCGTTCGGAGATGTCTCAGTATGCCCCTCGAATCATGACGATCCAGATCAACCCCGAGAAGATCGGCGAGGTGATTGGACCGAAGGGCAAGACGATTCGGAGCATCCAGGAGCAGACCGGAGCCCAGATCAACATCGAGGACACGGGTGTCGTGACGGTCTCTTCCGTGTCGGGTGAGGCAGCCGAGAACGCCCGGGCGATGGTCGAGGCGATCGTCGAAGAGCCTGAAGTCGGACGCATCTACGAGGGCGTGGTGAAGAACACGACCACGTTCGGTGCCTTCGTCGAGATCATCCCGGGTACGGAAGGGCTGTGCCACATCTCCGAGCTGGAGGAAGGTCGCACGGAGAATACGGAGGATGTCGTTCAGCCGGGTGACGTCGTGCAGGTCAAGCTGCTGGCCGTCGATGAGCGTGGCCGGCTGAAGCTGTCCCGCCGCGCGGCGATGTCCGCGGGCTGATCGCCGATGCGTTTCCGCGTCGACCGGCGGCCCGGCAGGTGGGTGCAGTGAGGCCGACGTGGGAGGGCGCAGTGCTGACGGATCGACCGGCTGCTCGACCGGCAGCAGGTGGCAATGAAATGACGGAGCGTCTGGACCGACAGGTTCGGCGCTCCGTTCTTTCATCGGGGACGGTGGTGCTGTCGGAGAGGATGGACTCGGTGCGTTCGGTGGCCGCCGGCGTGTGGGTCCGTCGCGGAACGGCGCACGAGCAGCCCGAGTACCGCGGTATCGCCCATCTTCTCGAGCACATGGTGTTCAAGGGCACCAACCGTCGTTCTGCGCAGGAGATCGCCGCGGCCGTCGAGAGCACGGGCGGCTCGCTCGACGCGTACACCACGCACGAGCACACTTCCTTCCAGGTCAGGGTCCCCGCCGATCATCTCGGTACAGGACTGGATGTGTTGACGGACCTGGCGTTCTCGCCGGCTCTTCGGGCGGAGGATCTCGATCTCGAGCGGGAGGTGGTGCTGGAAGAGATCTCCCGCATGGAAGAGACTCCGGACGACCTGGTGTTCGAGCTCCACTCGGAGTTCATGTACGATGGGCACCCCTACGGTTCTCCGATCCTGGGCACCCGGGACACGGTCGAGTCGCTGGATGCAGGCAACCTCAAGCGATTGCACGACGAGGCGTATCGTCCTGAGAACATCGTGGTGGCGGTCGCCGGACAGGTCGATCACGACGAGTTGCTGGACCAGGTCCGGGATCTGTGGCCGAATGCGTCGGCCAGCGGGCGCGTGACCGACGTTCCGATCCTTCGATCCACGGCCGTCGGATCGAAGCTCGTGCGTCGTTCCGGAGGCCGGCAGGTGCACCTCATCGCGGGTGCGCGAGGGGTCGACCACTCGAGCGCTCTCCGGCACTCCGCCATCGTGGTCGGGCAGGCCCTGGGCGGAGGCATGAGTTCGCGACTGTTTCAGAAGGTGCGCGAGCAACTCGGCCTGGCCTACTCGGTGTTCTCCTTCCAGTCCTACTACGCCAGGGGAGGACATGTGGGAGCCTACCTGGCGACGCGGCCGGAATCGGCGGCGGAAGCGCGTGACACACTACTCGGTGAGCTGCGGGCGCTTGCCGATCACGGGCTGTCCAGAGCCGAGTTGGACGAGGTAAAGGAGCAGCTCAAGGGCCAGATTCTGCTGTCGCTGGAGTCGCCGGCGGCCCGCATGCATCGACTGGCGGGCATGGTCCTCTACGACGAGCCCTACAGGAATCTGGACACTCTGGTGGAGCTGATCGAGGGGATCGATCTGGACCAAGCGGCGGAGGCCTCGAAGTTGTATGATCCAGAGGGTCTGGCGGTGTTGGAACTCTGGCCCGCATAATCCCTTGAGGCGGGTCTAACCGCTCTTTCCGGCGTCTTCCCTGGCGCCGTTTCGGCGAGTCGGACCGGGAGGTCCCGAATCGCCTTCGAAAGCACTGAAAAGGAGCTGCACCATGATTGTGGGGGTTCCGAAGGAAATCAAATCGCATGAGAACCGCATCGCGGTGGTTCCGGGCGGAGTAGAGGCGCTGGTGGCCCTGGGGCACGAGGTCCTGATCGAGAAGGACGGCGGGATCGGGAGTGGCTTCGAGGATGCGGCGTATACGTCCGTCGGTGGTGAGATCGTGGCGGACGTGGACGAGCTGTGGGCCCGTGCGGACATGATCGTGAAGGTCAAGGAGCCGATCGCTCCGGAGTACGACAGGATCAGAGAGGGCCAGGTCCTGTTCACCTACTTCCATTTCGCGGCTGACGAGACGCTGACCCGCACGATCCTCGACCGAAAGTGCGTGGCGATCGCGTACGAGACGGTGCAGCTGCCGACGGGGGAACTGCCGCTTCTGACCCCGATGTCAGAGGTCGCCGGGCGCATGGCAGTGCAGGAGGGCGCCAAGTACCTGGAGAAGAACCAGGGCGGTTGCGGCGTGCTGTTGGGAGGAGTCCCGGGAGTTCTTCCGGCAGAGGTCGTGATTCTCGGTGGCGGCGTCGTGGGGACAAACGCTGCGTGGATTGCGGCGGGCTTCGGGGCTCACGTCACCATCCTTGACCTCGACCTGGATCGGCTGCGCTACCTTTCCGACGTGATGCCGGCGAACGTGGATACCCTGTTCTCGAATCGGCGCAACATCCTGGAGCAGATTGCCCGGGCGGACCTCCTGGTCGGTGCGGTCCTCCTGCCGGGTGCCAAGGCCCCGAGCCTGGTCCTCGAGGAAGATCTCAAGCTGATGAAGGACGGTTCGGTCGTCGTGGACGTTGCCGTCGACCAGGGCGGGTGTGTGGAGACCGTGCGTCCCACGACGCACGACGATCCGATCTACGTGGTCGAAGGGGTGATCCACTACTGCGTGGCCAATATGCCCGGCGCCGTGCCTCGTACCTCCACCCTGGCACTGACGAACGCCACCTCGCCTTACATGCTTGGGCTGGCGAACAAGGGTTGGGTGCGTGCATGCCAGGATGATCCCGCGCTGGCCCTCGGTATCAACGCGGTCGATGGCCGGCTCACGTACGCGGCGGTCGGAGAGGCCTTCGGTATCGACAGCATCGACGTTTCGGAGGTTCTGTAGCCTTCTGGCGGGGTCCTGCGGGACCCCGCCTTTCCTCCATGAAACGCGGAGTCTACATTCCCGAACCGGTGGCCCGAGCCTTGCACGTGGGACCACCGAAAGCGGGCGTGCGGCCTCGAGTCCCCCGGATGATCCTGAACGGAACAGGCGATGTGGAAACGTCTTCTCAAGGGTAGCTTCCTACCGATCAACGACGTGGGCGTCGATCTCGGTACGGCGAACACGCTGGTCTACGTGGCGGGTGAGGGCATCGTTCTGAACGAACCCTCGGTCGTCGCCGTCGAGAAGAGCACCGGCCGGATCATGGGGATCGGTCTCGAGGCAAAGCGCATGCTGGGTCGCACTCCGCACGGGGTCGAGGCAGTTCGCCCACTGAAGGACGGCGTGATCGCGGACGTCGATGTCACGGAGATCATGCTTCGCTACTTCCTGAAGACTGTCACGGCGGATCGCGTGTTCAAGATGAGACCGCGCGTCGTGGTGGGCGTCCCCTCCGGAATCACGGAGTTGGAGCGCCGGGCTGTCCGATCGAGCGCGCACGCGGCGGGCGCCAAGGAGGTATACATGGTATCCGAGCCGATGGCTGCGGCCATCGGGGTGGGGCTGCCCGTGGAAACGCCGACCGGGAATATGGTGATCGACGTGGGTGGCGGTACGACGGAGATCGCGGTCATCGCTCTCTCAGGGCTCGTGGCCGAGACTTCGATCCGTGTCGGTGGCGACGAGCTGGACGAAGCAATCGTGTCGTTCCTGCGCAAGAACTACAACCTGCTCATCGGTGAGCCGACGGCCGAGGCGATCAAGATCCAGATCGGTTCCGCCTATCCCACCGAGGAAGAGCGGGACATGAGCGTCAAGGGAAGAGACCTCGTGTCCGGCATTCCCAAGACCGTCCGGGTCAACTCTGCAGAGGTGCGCGAGTGCATGCTGGAACCGATCCAGCAGATCGTTGGAGCTGTGCGCCGCGCGCTCGAGATCACGCCACCGGAACTGGCAGCGGATATCGTCGATCGCGGTATCGTGATGACGGGCGGTGGTTCTCTCATTCGGGGCCTCGACAAACTCCTCCGTGAGGAAACTGGTCTTCCGATCCATGTCGATGAAGAGCCGCTGACTTGCGTGGTCAGGGGCACGGGCCGAGTTCTGGACGACATCTCGCGCTATCGGAGCGTGCTTACCACCTGAGGAGGGCGTTGACGCACATCAACGTCGGCCGGCCCGAGAATCATCGGCGGGACCTGGTCATCGTCGTGGTTCTTCTGATCCTCTCCTGGTCCCTCGCGGGCCTGGATTCCTCACAGGCTCTAGGTCTCACCCGTGTGCTGCGAGGCTCGGTTCTCAAGCCCTTCCTGGCGGCGGACGCGGCCTTCGAGCGTCGGGCGGCGTTGGCCGCCCGGGCGGCGGGGCTGGAGGCCGAGCGAGACCAGCTCTATGTCCAACTGCAGGGGGCGGCGGATCTCGACCGCGAGAATCGGGCACTGAGGGAGCAGTTGTCGCTTCCGGAAAGGCGCCCGGGATCGTACGTCGTCGCCGAGCTGGTTCCGGGTCGGCCGTCGATCGGTGATTCTCACAACTTCCTGCTGAGGAGTCTGTCCCTGGCGGACGTTCAGGTGCCGACGGGCGTCAGCGTCCCGGAGGGGCTCGTCGGCGTTCTGCGTTCCATCTCCGGAGGGACCGGGCTCGGGGAGTTCTGGACGCACCCCGACTTCCGGGTCAGCGTTCGTTCGGCCACGGGTGGGGCGACGGGGATCGTACGTGCGTTCGTCGGCGAGGACGGGGAGACCCTGATGCTGGTGGAGGGGGTTCCCTACCAGGCGAGGATGGCGGAGGGTGCGATTCTCGAAACGGCCGGACTGGGCGGTGTCTTCCCCAGCGGAATCCGGGTCGGGACCGTTCTCAGGGAGTCTGCGTCCCGGTCTGGCTGGTCACACAGCTATCTGGTGGCGCCAGCAGTGCAGCCGGGGGCCGTGCGGGCCGTTACCGCCTGGAGTCGCGCCTCGATGCAGCTGGATCCCCTGAGTCCGGGTGCGTCTGTGAGGCCGGATTCGTCTACGATGCCAGACTCGGGGGCGGTAAGGGAGGAGGCGCCGGTTGACGGGCCTTAGGCGGGGGTGGAGCGCTGACGCGGTCGTGGTCGTCATCCTGGTGGTGCTGCATTTCACGCTGTACCGGTTCTTCGGCGCGTGGCCCGCCATGCCGAATCTCCTGATCGGCGGACTTCTCCTCGCGGCCCTGCGGATGCGGGCCGGATACGCGGCGTTTCTAGGTTTCGGGCTGGGCGTGCTCGAGGCCGCCATGGGCATGGAAGGACTGGGTACGTTGTCACTGGTTCTTACCCTGGTGGGCTACCTCGGGGCTCGCTCACGCGACCTGCTCTTCGCCGACGCTCGACACTACGTGTTCATTTACCTGTTCGTCGGAACCTGGATTGCCGAGGTGGCGTTGATCCTGGCCATGCCGGGCGTGGCGAACTTGCTGGGCGCACTCGTCCTGGCGCCGGTGAGTGCCTTCGGGACCGCCGTAGTGTGCGGTGCCGCCGAGGCGGTAGCTTCGACCCTTCGCCGGCCGTGATCGGGAAATGACCGCTGGAGAGGTCTCTCGTCTCAGTCGCGCACGGCGCTCGCGTGCGGCTGCAGCCCTCCTTTTTCTGGTGATTCTGATCCTGGCGGCGGCCTTCTTCCGCCTTCAGGTCCTGGGTGGAGGGGACTACGAACTGCAGTCGCGCAACAACAGGCTGCGTCCGATTCCGATACCCGCGGCTCGGGGGGCCATCTACGATCGGCATGGAGATCTGCTGGCGGAGAGCATCCCGGGTTACTCGCTGTCTCTTCTTCCGGCTCCTCCTGACTCGGCGCGGGTCACGCTCGATCGACTGGCCCCCTACCTGAGTCTCACGCCCGAGGGCATCGAAGGAATCCTCGAG
>JAMJQV010000290.1 GCA_023554435.1 Gemmatimonadota bacterium
GAACGAACCCCACGCCGTCAGCTCCTGGTAGCCCGCGATCTCCACCGACGATGCCGACTGGTCCAGCGACGGGTTGTTTCGCTCCGCCAGTCCCAGCGCCTCCTCCAGCGTCACCTGCCGCACCGCCTCCTGTGCCTGCACCCCGGATACCACCAGGAATACAGGAAGTACCGCCAACACCACCCGCATGGAGTTTCGCATCGGACGCCTCTTTATGGTTCTATCACCCATCTGTCTGTGCATCATCTCAACTCTTGTTAGACCTCGCCCCCGCGCAGTCGAATCCCCTGCGGACGCTCGACGGACCGATTTGGGGAAACCGCCGCGGTTGGGTCATCGATTCCGGAAGCCCGTCCCACATCAGTCGGAGTCTTCCCGCTCCTGCTCCTGTTCCTCGAGAAGAGCGCGGTATCTCTCCACCTGGTCCGGGGACAGCACGGACTCGATTCGGGATCTGGCAGAGTCCACCACCGCGTCCCACTCCGGCCGAACCCGGTCGAACACGGCCGACATCTGCTCGCGCGTCTCAACGAGAATCGGATCGATCCGGGCCTGCTGCTCGGGCGTGATGCCCAGATCGTCGGCGAAGCGTTCGATGGTGCTTCTTCCCCGGCGCGCTTCGTGGGAGTCGTCCCCCGCACTCCGGTGCAGCGCGTAGCGCTCGCCGGCCAACCCAACAGCCAGGCCCGCGGCGAACATGAGCATCAGAAGGACGGCCGCCCGCCCGCGGCTGGCCCTGATCATGGGAGCTCGTTCTCGTACAGGACGGTCATGACCGCATCCAGGTCAGGCACGCTGTCCGGGCCGAAGGCCGACGGCAGATTCTCACTCGGGCGGACCAGCTCCTCCACGGCCGGCGCGGAGGCGATCGTATCTGAGAGTTCGGCGCTTCCTGCCTGCCGAAGGGCCAGTCCCGCGAAGATGAGCGTAACGGCTGCCGCGACCGGGCTCAGAATCGTGGCCCACTCGGCCACGGCATCGAACCAACTGTCCCGTCGTGCCGTCAGGAGTGGGAGCGCCTCATCGAGAATCGCTCGCTTCATGCGGCCCCTGGTCAGCTCGTCCGGGCGCAACACGCGCAACCAGATCGGCCACCTATCGTTATTCATCTCTACTCCATTGACTCGTTGTGGCCATCGACTGTGCCCACTCCCGGGCCGAGCAATCTCCGCAGCGCACGTCTCGCGTGGTGCACGTGTGCCCGCGAGGTTCCGACGGCGATTCCCAGGATCTCACCGATCTCCTGATGGCTGTAGCCCTCCAGGTCGTACAGCGTGATCGCCAGGCGCTGCATCTCCGGCAGCTCAGCCAGGGCAACCATCACTCTTTCCCTCGTCAACTCGTCCCGGAGGTCCCTTTCCGGGTCACGGCCGCCCGCCGCTGACACCGGAATCTCCTCGTGACTCCTGAGGGCTTCACGACGCCTGAGATTCAGACACGTGGATCGCAGTACTCTGTAGAACCACGGTCCGAACGGACTGCCCGGCTTCAACTGATCGATCCGTTCGAGAGCCCTGATGAAGGCGCTCTGAACGGCGTCCTCGGCGTCGTGTGCGTTGCGCAGCACCGACAGCGCCGTCGCGTACGCCGAGTCCAGGTAACGGTCGACCAGTTTGCCGAAGGCGCCCTCATCGCCTTGCTGCACGGCGCGCACAAGGACCTGCTCTTCCGCCAGGCTCTCGGGTGATCTCATGTCGCCCCGAGTCCAGACGGTCTTCGACCACTCCGTGGCGGTCGTCGTCGAGCGTATTTCTGTCGCCCTCGCAACACTGTTAACACATCTCCCTGGCCGGGCGTTGCACGCCATTCCGGCCGGATGCTAGATGCGTTGCACCGGCGTCGGCAAGCTCCGTGATTGCCACCCCGACCCCGGGCAGTCCGCCGGGCGCTGGCCGGACCGAGGCTGTCGCAATTGGCCGGCGACGGGGATTGCTTGCTCGCCACGTACGCCGCGCGCATCTTTCCGGGGCGAATAAGACACCTGACGAGTTCTCGACCCCAACAGAAGCGGGAGAAACGTGACGGAAGGACAGGATAACCGCCACCTGGATCTGGCAGCACGGACGCTGGTGGAGGAGCGCGTTCGCTCGCTGCGTCGGCAGGTGAACCGGGAGCTCGATCCCGACGACCTGGTTCTCAGGCCCACGGCCCCGGCAGCCAGACGTCATCTATTCGAGGAAGCCTGCGAGTTGTACTGGAACGAGCTCAACTGGGAGCAGCTCACCCATGAAGAGCTCGTTGGCGAGGGTGAACTCACGGAAATGGTATTCCCGGGTCTGCTCGCCCTGGTGGACGCCTGGCTCCCCCGATCCGACAACGGTGAGCCTGACAGGGACAGGGAACGTCGCGACGTAGCACACGATTTTCTCCTCTGGCTTGCCTCCCGGTTGGTCGAGCTTCGTGTTCAGCGCCCCGAGGATGGCACCGATCGGGCTACGAGACAGCGTGAGATCCAGGTGACTGACGACCTGATCGACCTGGTCACGTACAGGCTGTACTGCATTTCCGACGGCGAAATGGAAAGACTGGCCAACTGACTCCGGCGGACCCTGCCATGCGCCCAGCGGGCGCTCTCGCGATTGTCGCCGACCTGTCGCGAGGTCCAGCCGGCCTAGAAAACGGAAGGTACCACCTTGAGATCCATCGTATGCATCAAGCGAGTCCCCGATTCCGAGGCGAGACTCAGGGTTGCGGCGGACGGACTGGCAATCGATTCGTCCGGTGTGAAGTTCAGCATGAACCCCTACGACGAGTTCGCTCTCGAAGAGGCGTTGCGGCTCAAGGAGAAGTTCGGCGAGGGAAGCGTCACGGCGGTGACGGTTGGGCCGGACGCCGCCCGGGAGACGCTGCGATCAGCGCTCGCGATGGGAGCGGATGAAGGGGTGCTTCTGAGATCGGCTGGCTCGCACGATGGGCTGGCGGTTGCGCGTGCCCTGGCCGACGAAATCGCGACCCGGGAATACGACCTGGTCCTGTTCGGAAAGCAGGCCATTGACGATGACGGCATGCAGGTTCCGGCCATGGTAGCCCAGTTGCTGAGCCTGCCGTGCGCAACGGTGGTGGTAGGCCTGCAGATCGAAGGAGGAACCGCCACCGCGAAGCGGGAGATCGAGGGCGGCCATGAGATCGTCGAGTTCGAACTGCCCGGAGTCGTGGCAGCCCAGAAGGGCCTCAACGAGCCGCGGTATCCGAGCCTGAAGGGGATCATGGCTGCGAAGAGGAAGCCGCTGGACGAGAAGGACATCGTGATGGTCGAGCCCAAGATCGAGTTGCTCGCCCTGACCCCGCCACCGGCACGTCCCGAGCCCCAGATCGTGGGTGAAGGAGCGGACGCGGTCCCCGAGCTGGTGCGGAGACTTCGAGAGGAAGCGAAGGTGCTCTGATGGCGGATATTCTGGCGTACGCAGAGACTCGTGGCGGGGAGCTCAGGCCGGTGGCTGGAGAGGTCGTGGCCACGGCGCGCAAGCTCGCCGATGAGATGGGCGGGCAGGTGGTGGCCGTCGTCGTGGGCGGCCCGGGTTCGGCGGAGGTGGCCTCGGGCCTGTCGCGCTTCGGGGCGGACCGGATCCTGGTGTGCGAGGCCGAGTCGCTGAGCCTGTATCAACCCGACGCGACGGTCGAACTCCTGGCGTCGGTCACGGAGAGTGTGGCTCCTGGTGCGATCCTGTTTCCCGCGTCGGCACAGGGAAAGGACCTGGCGGCTCGCGTGGCCGCCCGCCTCGGCGTGGCCCTCGGTTCCGAGGCGACGGAGATCGTCGTGGAGGATGGAAGTCCCGTCATCAGTCGGCCCATGTATGGAGGGAAGGCGTACGGGCGGTTCAGGTTCCTCGAGTCCCCGGCGCTGATCAGCATCCGGCCCAACGTGTTTCCGGCGACTGCTGATCCGCGTGAGAGCGTGGTCGAGAAT
>JAMJQV010000291.1 GCA_023554435.1 Gemmatimonadota bacterium
GCCCAGGAGACAGCCGCTGGCGACGTGCCCGTCCGGGTCGACGAGCAGGGCGTGATGCGCTGGACCGGAAGCGGCGAGGAAGTCGCCCTGTTCGGCGTCAACTACTCCACGCCTTTCGCGCATGCCTACCGGGCGCACGGCTATCTCGGGGTCGATCGCAAGCGAGCCATCGACGCCGACGTGCTGCACATGCAGCGCCTCGGGCTGGACGCCTACCGGATTCACGTGTGGGACCGCGAGGTGAGCGATAGTGAGGGCAACCTGGTCGAGAACGACCACCTGGATCTGCTCGACTTCCTGGTGGCGAAGCTGGCCGAGCACGGGATCAAGGTGCTGCTCACGCCCATTGCCTGGTGGCCGGCCGGATACCCGGAGCGCGACCCCGGCTCGGACGGATTCTCCGAGGGCTACGACAAGCCGGAGATGAGCGTCGACCCGGATGCTCGCCGGGCGCAGGCCAACTATCTGGGCCAGTTCATCAACCACCGGAATCCGTACACGGGCCTCACCTACGCCGAGGACCCCAACGTCATCGCGATCGAGATCTTCAACGAGCCGCGGCACCCGGCGGGGCCCGAGGAGACGACGCACTACATCGACGCCATGGCGGGCGCACTGCGGGAAGCGGGCCTTCGGAAGCCGATCTTCTACAACATCAGCGAGAACTTCACGGACGAGCACGGTCACTCGGTGTGCGCGGCCGACATCGAGGGCGTGAGCCACCAGTGGTACCCCACCGGCCTGGTGAGAAGCAGCGCCGTGGGCGGAAACATGCTTCCCAACGTCGATCGCTACACGATCCCCTACGCCGATTTCCCGGAGTGCGGGGACAAGGCGCGCATGGTGTACGAGTTCGACGCGGCTGACGTGGGTGGCTCGTACATGTATCCGGCGATGGCGCGGGCCTTCCGGGGCGCCGGCTTCCAGTGGGCCACCCAGTTCGCCTACGATCCGCTGGCCATGGCCTACGCGAACACCGAGTACCAGACGCACTTCCTGAACCTGGTCTACACGCCGAAGAAGGCCATCAGCTTTCTGATCGCGGGCGAGGTCTTCCGCAGGACGCCGCGTGGCGCCACGTATGGCACCTATCCGGAGAGCGAGCGCTTCGGCCCCTTCCGCGTGAGTTTCGAGGACGACCGAAGCGAGATGGTCACGGAGCGTGAGTTCTTCTACTCGAACGGCTCCGACGCCGTCCCGCCGTCGCCGGCCGATCTCGAGCGGGTGGCGGGCGTGGGCTCATCGTCCGTGGTGAAGTACATGGGCTCGGGTGCGTATTTCCTGGACAAGCTGGCGGACGGAGTCTGGCGCCTGGAGCTGTACCCGGATGTGGCCTGGGTCCACGACCCCTTCACACGCCCGAGCCTGGATCGGGAAGCCGCGCGGGTGATGTGGCGGGAGCGGCCCATCCGCATCACGCTACAGGATCTCGGGGACGACCTGGCCGCCCGGCCGATCGGCGACACGGAGTCCTACTGGCCGACGGCGCGGGGAACCACGCTCGACGTGCGGCCGGGAGTGTACCTGGTCACACGGTCGCGCACGGGCGGTCGATCCTGGACAGCCGATACCGTGATCGAAGGCAGGCGCCTGGGCGCGTTCGTGGCACCGCCTCCGTCCGACGCCCCGCTGGCCGTGATTCACGCGCCTCCATCGGAGTTGTCGGCCGGAGCCGGGTTCATCGTGCGGGCCGAGGTGATTTCGCGGCTCCGGGTTGACTCGGCCGTGGCGTTCGTCCGGAGAATCGGGGAGTGGGGTCGTCCACCCCGCGTCAAAATGGATCCAGTCGGTGCTTTCGCGTACGAAGCCAGGGTGCCGGAAGAGTTCGTGCGCGAGGGCCTGATCGAGTACACGATATCCGTCTACCATGACGAGACGGTCCGCACGTTCCCGGGCCCGGTAGGGGGCGAGCCCGGGCACCCGTTCCAGTGGGACTTCACGGGCAGCGAGAGGTGGAGGGTCCCGGTCGTGGCCGCGGACGCGCCGGTCCTGCTGTTCGACGGGCAGCGTGACCTGGACCACGTGCTGTATCCGCACCCGTGGTCGTACGTACCGTTTCGCACGGATCTCGCGCCGGGGAGCGAGCCGGGCCGGCTGGCCCTGAGTGCTCGCGTGGAGGACTTCACTCCGGCACCCCACCACTTCGCGCTGCGGACGTTCCTGCCCGAGTCGCAAAGGGGACGCTTGGGAGACCTGGCCGCAGCCGGCGTGCTGCGAGTCCGAGCTCGCTCCGCGGATCGCTCGTCGGATCGCATGGAAGTGGCCCTCGTGGAGCGGGACGGGAGCGCCTGGGGCACGGTCCTGAAGCTGACCGACGAGTGGCAGGACTTCGTGGTGCGGGTGACCGATCTGCGACGCGTGCCGCTGGCCCTGTTGCCGCGCCCGTATCCTCAGTTTCTTCCGTATCTCCTGGAGGTCGATGCGGGCCGCGAAGCGCCCCGGTTCACGGAACTCGATGGAGTGCAGTTCTCCGTCAGCGCTGCCCTGTTCGGGGGAGACGAATCCGAAGGAGCGCACGGCTTCCAGGTCGAACGAGTAGTTCTCGAACGGGAACCCTGATCACTAAACCCACAGGCCCGAGTTGACATGAAGAGACGAGAATTCGTTCGGCATACGGCTGCCGCCGGAACGGTGCTGGCCGTGGTCCCCACGTGGACGGCCGGCTGCCGGGGGCGGAAGCTCCCGGCGGGCGCTTCTCGCCTCGACCTCGACCCGAACTGGCAGTTCCTGCTCGGAGAGGCCGAGGGCGCGGAGTCGTTGGCCTTCGACGACGGCGGCTGGACGCCCGCCGACCTCCCGCACACCGCTCGCGTCGAGAGCCTGGTGACCGGCGCGCCGGGCAGCGACACGTTCCAGTGGCAGGGCACGTGCTGGTATCGCAAGCGCTTCTCGCTCGGCTCCGCGACCGCCGGCCGCAAGGTGTTCCTGAACTTCGACGGGGCCATGAACGTGGCCGACGTGTGGCTGAACGGAGAGCACCTGGGTCGTCACATGGGAGGCTGGCTGCCCTTCGGGTTCGACATCTCGGACCGGGTGCGGACGGACGAAGAGAACCTCGTGGCGGTCCGTCTCGACAACCGTGACAACCCGGTCACCGGGCCGAAGCCTCTGCCACAGCTCGACTTCAATCCGTACCACGGGATCTACCGGAGCACTCATCTCATCGTGAAGGACCCGCTTCACATCACGGACCCCATCCTGGCCGACAAGCCGGCGAGCGGCGGACTCTTCGTGACCTATCCTGACGTGTCACCCGAGCAGGCCACCGTTCGGGTCCAGGTGCACGTGCGTAACGACGGGTCCGCAGCCCGGGAGTTCGGCGTGCGGGTGCGACTGTTCGACGCCGAGGGGCGCGTCGCGGCGGCCGTCCACTCCGCGCCCACCGTCCTGGGGCCGGGCGAGGATCGAGAGGTGGTGCAGGACCTGATCGTGCTCGCCCCGCGGCTGTGGAGCCCGCGGACGCCCGACCTCTACACGCTGCACGCCGAGGTCGTGGAAGACGAGGTCGTGGTTGATGATGAGATGACCCGCGTCGGGATCCGCCGCATCGAGATCACGAAGGAAGGATTCCGGATCAACGGCGAGCGGATGTTCCTCCGCGGCACCAACCGCCACCAGGAATACCCCTACATCGGCTATGCGCTGTCCGACGCGGCGCAGTACCGGGACGCCCGCAAGATCAAGGACGCGGGCTTCGACTACATCCGGCTTTCGCACTACCCGCACTCCCCAGCCTTCATGGACGCGTGCGACGAGTTGGGCCTGGTGGTCATGGACTGCATCCCGGGCTGGCAGTTCTTCAACCGCGAGGATCCGGAATTCACAGAGATCCAGTACGAGAACTGCCGGCGCATGTTGCGTCGCGACCGAAATCATCCGTGCGTCATCCTGTGGGAGGTCTCTCTCAACGAGACCTGGATGCCCGACGAGTTCATCCAGGTGACCCACGCGATCGGGCACGAGGAGTACCCGGGCGACCAGACCTACACCTGCGGCTGGACCGAGGGCTACGACGTGTTCATCCAGGCGCGCCAGCACGGCGGCTGCCGGGACGTGACCGATCGCTCGTGCGTG
>JAMJQV010000292.1 GCA_023554435.1 Gemmatimonadota bacterium
TCGATGCTCGCGACCGACTCGTGCAGATCGAGCGGCTCCTTCTCTTCTGCGTCGGTGCCGGCTGCCGCCTGTCCCGAGTCCGCAGCAGCTTCCTGCTCGCCCTCGACCCCAAGCGCTGCGTCTCCAGGTTCGCCCCCTTCCTGGCCGTCGGTCTCGTCACCATCCGGTGTGAAATCGACGCTGTCGAAAGGCCGCTGGAAGAAGGTCGAGCCGATTGCCCAACTCATCGTTTCGCCGCCGTCTGCCCAGGCGAAGTAATCGGCACCGATATCGGTGATCCTCTGGACCGGGACAGCGGGCCCACGCACGTTCACCGAGGCGGCACTCCCCGTGTAGGGCGGAACGGCCACCAGCCAGAGCTGATTGTTCACCTTCGCCAGGGCCCATTTACCATCGGGTCGCATGAGCACGGTCTCGGCGGCCGGCGGCTGGGGCGAGCCGGCCCGGCCGGGACCCGTGACCTTCAGGTGGACTCGCCTGTCCGTGCCGTCGTACCGCAGGGACATGAGCCCCTCTCGCGAGTAAACGTAGATGCGCTCCGGGTCGTCGCCGAAATGCGGGGCGCCGATTCCACGCGCGGGAACGATGAGCTCGACATCTCCCCCGCCGGAGGGCAGCCACACGAGGTCCAAGGGAATTCGAAGCCCGCCGAACTCGCTGAATGTCTGGTGGCGCTGGTACTCGTTGCCACGCAGTCCGACGATTCGCTCGCCGTCGGGCGAGAACACGAGGTCGGCATAGAAAGCAGGATGCTCCGTGAGTCGCTGCGGCGTCCCCGTGCCGTCGGCCCGGGCCTTCCAGACGTGGCCGCCGTCCATCGACCACGTGACGTACGCAATCCACTGGCCGTCCGGCGACCATGCCGGCTTGAACTCCCACGCGTCACTGGACGTCAGCCTGCGCGGCTCTCCGGCAGCCGCGCCCTCGGCGATGTCCATGAGATAAATCTTCGTGAGCACCGAGAAAGCGACCTGGTCGCCGGAAGGCGACAGTCGCGGGTCCTGAATCAGCTTGGCACGTACCGGACCCTGTTCGACCCGGTAGGGAAACTCTAGATCTGGGCCGATATCGAGCGACACGTCAGCCGTGAACGGAACCTGCGTGACGTCGCCGCTCTCTACGCCTACCCGCTGGATTCCGCCATCGAAGGAGATCACGATCTCCCGCCCGTCGGGTGTGAAGGCGAATCCGGGAAGGACGTCGCGGCTGGGCATGCCGCTGCCCTCCTGCTCGTCCCGCTGCACCGGCCAGATCAGCCAACGGTCAGCTCCGGTCTCCAGGTCGCGGATCCGCAGGCCCGTCTGAGTCTCGTACCGGGTGGCGTACACCATTTGTCGCCCGTCCGGTGAAAGAGCCGGCCGCATGCCTCCACCCTCGGCCTGGGTGATCACGTCGACGTCGCCGGTGCGCATGTCCATCCGGCCGATCTGCCAGCGCGGGAATCCTCCCCCGAACATGCTGCTCGCACCCTGGGCGAAGTAAAGGAACCGGCCATCGGGTGAGATCGCCACGCCGAGACGCGCAGGGCTGCCACCTCCCCCACCTGGGCCACCCGGCCCGCCGCCCGCCGCAGAGGGTGCGCTCAGCGTGATCCCCGATCCGCCGTTGATGTGGTACATGCGGAGCTCCGCCGATCGGGCTCGACGCGAGACGATCACGTACTGGCTGTCAGGCGTCCAGGTCGGCGACAGGATGATGCTCTGACGCTCGGAGGAAAGCTTGCGTGGCTCGCTACCGTCGATCCCGGCGATCCACAAATTGTCGGCCCCGTCTCGATCGCTGATGAAAGCGATCCACTGGCCGTCGGGGGAGACCACCGGCTGGCTGTCCCAGGCCATGCCTTCGGTGATTCGCGTGGCGGCTCCGCCGCCGATCGGAACCGTGTAGAAATCGCCGAGAAGCTCAAAAACGACGGTCCCTCCGTCCGGCGTGAGTGAAAGAGAGATCCATGTCCCTTCGTCTGTGGTGAACTCGAGCTTGCCGACTGGCTCCAGCGGCAGTCCGGATTTATTCCCGGTCGACTTGCCGGAGTCCTTTGACGGGTCCTGGCTCCAGGCGGTGTCGGAGCCGGCAGCGATCATCAGGACACAAACGGCCAGTACCAGCACGTGGACTGGGTAGCTTTCTGATCTCATCGTCATCTACCTCCGCGAGGACACCCGGGCCCCCGGGTCATTCTTCGATCTTTTGAAAACAAGCGTAGGTGAACTCTTGTTCACCGCCACTCGGGGTGCGGTGAACCTCCCGGGCACTCTCGATGAGGCGCAACCCCGGCCCGAGCTCGCGAACAAGATCCTCGGGCGAGTAGCGAACAACATCGAGCCCGCTGCACTGCGTCGGGCCACTTGGCCCGAAAGTGGCGACAATCGCGTATCCTCCGGACCGCAGCGCCGAATGCAAGGTTGCCGTGTAGCGCCCCCGGTCCTCCGGATCGGTCAGAAAATGAAATACGGCGCGATCGTGCCATAGAT
>JAMJQV010000031.1 GCA_023554435.1 Gemmatimonadota bacterium
CCGATGCGCACGGCATCGCAGTCGTCGCTCCGCCTAAGATCTGCCCCCACGGCGCTCGTAACGCGGCCCACCGGGGATCTTCAGCGACCTGCTAGAAGATCAAGCTGACCAGGACGTTGCCGATCGTCAGTACCGCGGCTCCCCAGAATGCGGCGCTGAAGTTGGCAACCTTGAACCCGGTCACGACGGCCGACGTCAGCCACATCATCAGCGCGTTGATCACCCACCGGATCAGCCACCACAGCAACCCGAACGTCAGGATATTGACCGGAAGGGCCATGAAGGCCACGATCGGGGCAAGAAACGCGTTCGAAAGGCCCAAGACGGCGGCTGCGAACAGAGCTGCGACGAACCCCTCGACTTCCACGCCATCCACGATCTTCGCGACCACCATGAGTAGCAGGGCCGAGACGACGAGATGCAGAATGAACTCCAACATCGTGAGCGACTCCTATTTCCTGGTTAACCTGGCGCCGCACGCGTCGCGGCCCCAGGTCGCACTACGGGGACTCGGGGTGTCTGGTTTCGCCTCAGCCCACTTCGGCTCGGATGCGCTCGAGCGCCGCCGACGGATCGTCGGCCCGAGTGATGGACCGTCCCACGACCAGGAAGTCGGCTCCGGCCGACTTCGCCACCGCGGGGGTGGCGACCCGCTTCTGATCCTGGGCCCCCTCGCCGGAGAGACGGATTCCGGGCGTGACGACGAGGAAGTCCGGACCGCAGGCCAGCTTCACGGCCCGGCATTCACCCACCGAGGAAACCACCCCGTGGACGCCGCTTTCTCTAGCCAGGCCAGCCAGGCGACCCACGGCCTGTTCGACGCCCGATCCCTCTCCCATGACGGACGACAGCGAGGCGTCATCAAGAGACGTCAGCACCGTGATCGCGAGAAGCCGGGTGTCGGCCCCCGATCTCTGGTTCGCATCCAGAACGGCGTCCGAAGCCGCGCGGAGCATCGCCTCGCCACCGGACGCGTGCAGGGTCAGCAAGCGAACGCCCATCGCCGCCGCCGCTCGCGTCGCCCCGGCCACCGTGTTGGGGATGTCGTGGAGTTTCAGGTCCAGGAAGACGTGCCGTCCCTCGTCGACCAGGCGACGGACCACGGGCGGACCGCCTCGCGTGAACAGCTCGAGACCGACCTTGTACCACGTCCCCTCGGGGAGACGCTCCACCAGCTCGAAGGCCGCCTCCGGATCCGGATAGTCGAGGGCCACGATCACCTCGGGAACTGACACAGCCTCCGCCTCTCCGTTCATCGAGCGCCCTCCACCCGTATCACTCTCGGCCGGGGATCGTGAGGGCACCCACGAGGTCCGCCAATCGGGCTACGTCGTGGCGCTTCATGTACTCGGCGATCCCGGCCTGCACCTGTACCGGCGCCGACGGGTCCACGAACAGGGCCGTCCCGACCTGTACGAGCGAGGCGCCGGCCAGAATGTACTGCAGCGCGTCACTTCCCGAACGGATGCCCCCGATCCCGATGACCGGGATCGAAACCGCTGCCGCGGCTCGCCAGGTCAGGTAGACGCCCATTGGGAGGATCGCGGGTCCGCTGACACCGCCACTGACGTTGCCGATCACAGGGCGTCGAGCCTCCACGTCGATCAACATCCCCGGGAAGGTGTTGATGGCGCTCAGACCATCGGCGCCCGCTTCCTCACAAATCCTGGCGTAGACTCCGATGTCCGGCACGTTCGGTGTGAGCTTCACGACGAGTGGACGGTCGGTGAGGGCGCGGAGACCGCTCACCAATGCGGCGAGCGCCTGCTGGTCCGTCCCGAAGAGGGTCCCGTCCTTCACGTTCGGACACGATACGTTGATCTCGTATCCGAGGAAGCCCTCGTCGGAGTCGAGGCCGGATACGACGGCCTCGTAGTCCTCGGCGGAGTGCCCCACGACGTTGATCAGCACCCGCGCGGACCGCAGGTTCTCCCTGAGCCACGGCAGCTTCTCGCCGCGGAAGCGGTCGAGTCCCACGTTCTGCAGCCCGATGGCGTTGATCATCCCTCCCGGCGTCTCTGCGACCCGGTGGGGAGGATTGCCCGGTCGGGGTTCCAGGCTCACGGCCTTCGTCACCAGCCCGCCGATCTCGTCGAGCGGGATCAGGCTCGCGTACTCTTCGCCGTAGCCGCACGTACCGGAAGCCAGGAGAACCGGCGACTGGAAAGTCACTCCCAGGAGCTGCTGGGTCAGGTTCGCCATGCGAGCTCCCGGGCATCGAACACGGGCCCCTCCGTGCACGACTTGATCCACTCCCCCTCGGACGACAGGACGACACACCCCTGGCACGTGCCCACCCCGCAGCCCATGTGCTCTTCTACCGAGACCTGCAACGGGAGGTCGTGACGCCGAGCGAGATCGGCGCAGGCCCGCAACATGGGATCCGGCCCGCATGCCAGCAGTTGCGGTCGATCGTCCAGGTCCAGGTCATCGATGACGAGACCACGCCGACCGAGGGATCCGTCCTCGGTCCGGAGGTCAGGTTCGACTCCGGTGATCCGGCGAATCAACTCCGGATCGAACACCCTGTCCGCGGTGCGTTCTCCGTAGACGATCCGCACGTCGCGGGCGTCGCGTTTCGCCTCGGCGCCGACGAACAGGAATGGGGCCAGACCCACGCCGCCCGCCAGACATACGATCGGTCGATCGGGCGAGAGCGTGAACGGCCGGCCCAGCGGGCCCAGGACGAGAAGGTCATCGCCCGGAACCACGGCCGACAGACGCTGTGTCCCAGCGCCGAAGACCCGCAGCAGAAAGCCGAGTCTTCCGTCCGCTTCACGGGCTCCAATGCTGAACGGCCGCGGAAGCAAGGGCGCCGCAACGTCGCTCAGTCCCGTCCCCAGCATCACGAACTGACCCGGTCTCGCCTGCTCGGCGATCGACGGGCAGTCCACTTCAATCCAGAACGTGTCGCCGGAGGCCTTTCGGGTCTCGAGTACTCGAGCCCAGACCCTCACGGGAGCAGTCATCAATTGATCACCTCGTCTTCGTCCGCCTCCGCTGGAGAGTCATCATCCGGAACGGTATCCGCCGCCGTGGGATCGAACAGCATTCGGATCTCCACGAGGCGTCTTCTCAGGTCCGCCTCCGCCAGGACGTACATCGAGTCGGCCATGACCCCCCGGTCCTCCGCGGGAGAAAGGGCCAGCAGGTACGGGTCGTCGGCGGGCAGACTCGCCAGACGGCTTCTCAACTCGACATCCGTGTCGGGGCCGCGGTCATCGACCCAGGCGGGATCCGGCCGATGACCGGACACGCTGAGTGCCCCGTATATCGCTTTCGCGGCCCACCGTGAGTCAGGTACGAGATCCAGGTACAGGAGGTAGCCTCCTCGCGCCAGCGCCAGCGACTGCAGATCGATCTGCGCCAACTCGGCCGCCCTGAGAATCGCCTCGGCCGCGGACGCTCCCCGGCCCTCGTATGCGGCGATCAAACCCTCGAACTCCCCCGCAGCGCTCTCCCAGCGATCGGCGCGCTCTCGCATCTCCCTCTGGCTGGAACGGCGGGCCACTGGAAAGCTCCCCAGCAGCGCCGTCACGTCGTCGGGACGAGTGGCATCTCGCAATCGCAGCTCCGTGGCGTAGTAGGCCGCATCGGCCGCTGCCTGGCTGCTTGCTGCCTCCCCGACAGCCGCATCGAAGGCGGCGAGCGCCTCTTGCTCCAGCCCCTGGCCCACCTTCGCGCGGCCTGAGACCAGGTAGTAGGCTGCCAGCCGCGTGGACTGAACGACCTGCCCCGTGATCAGTACGGCTATCATGGAATCGACGGTGGACGGGGCCAGCACGGCGAGTGAGTCCACGTGCAGGTAGAGCGGGTCCTGTGGACTCGGATTCGCTGTCTCGAGGAGGCGAGCCGCGACCTCCGCCGACCGGCCGTACTCGCCAATGTCCCGCAGAGCAATCGTGAGCGACAGACTTCCTTCGAAGGACAGGTCCACCGAGTTCGCGGCTGCCTCGAGGTCGAGCGCCGCCTGATCGCTGAGGCCAAGCGCCTGCCGCGCCAGCCCCCGCTGGAACAGAAACAGGGCTTCGTCGTCCGCGCCGATGTCCCCCGACAGTCCGATACTCAGCAGGGAATCCGCTTCGCCGTACGAACCGAGCTCTCTTTGTGCCACCCCCCTGAGCCCGAGGGCGACGGCCAGGTTCCGGGGGCTCCCGGCAAACGCCTCAGCCTGGATGGAGGTCTCGACCGCCGACTCCCACATCTGGCTGTGGAGCTCGGCGCGGGTCTTCAGTATCGCCGCATCGTCCGCGTACTTGCTGTCGGGGTGGTCCTCGATGACACGTGCGGTCTTGGCGATGACACTGTCGAACCGCACTCGGGCCGTAACGTCCGCCTGCTCCTGGAGGGACTCGAGTGCCGCATCGTACTCGCGGTTGGCATCGTACATCGCGTTGAAGTACACACAGCCACCGACCACCGTGAGCGCGAGCAGGCGGGCCGTTCTCAACCGCGTCCCTCCGTGGCCGCGATTCGCCGCCCCGTGTCCTCGAGGAAGTTCTCGATCGTGTCGGCCAGCGCCCGGGCGATCCGGTCCTGCCTCTCGGGGTCCTTCAGTTGCGCCTCGTCGGCCCGGTTCGTGATGTAGCCCAGTTCGACGAGCACGGCGGGGAGCAGGCCCGGTGTCATCAGCACGTAGTACGGGCCCTGCCTGGCTCCCCTGTCCTGAGTGTCCATGGCGCCCCGCAAGCCGTTCTGAATGTGGCCGGCCAGCAGGCGCGACTCCCGCCGGTATGCGTCGCGGTCCACCGTGGCCAGGATGATCTCGAGCTGCTGGAGGTTGGGGGGCTTGGCTCCCTCCTCGAGTTCGATGACGGCGTTCTCCCGGCGTGCGACCGCGAGCGCATCCTCGGTGCGGGCCTGCCCGAGGTGATACGTGGTGAAGCCGCGCGCGGACGAGCGTCCGCCTGGCTGGGCATCCACGTGAATCGAGAGGAACAGGTCCGCCTCCCACTCCACCGCCAGGCTGGGTCGCTCCATCACTTCCACGAACACGTCCCGATCCCGCGTAAGAAGAGGCTCGATCCCACCCCTGCGTTCGAGCTCCGCAGCCAGTTTCTTGGCCACGGACAGCGTAATGTCCTTCTCGCGAACGCCCGTCCGCGGACTCATGGTCCCCGGGTCCACCCCTCCGTGGCCGGCGTCGATCACCACGCGCCATGGACCCGGACGTCGTGACCCTGGCGTCGGCCGTTCGTCGACCGTAGCCGCAGCCGGAATGGGCTGAGCCACCTCCGGTGTGGCTGCCGCAGGAGCGACCGAGGCCGACTTCGGTTGCACTCTTGGCAGCCACTCCACCAACAACTCCAGCGGGACCCACACTTCACCCTGAAGCCGATAGGGAGGGTTGCTGAGCTGGAACACGGAGTCGCCGTACCGGCCAAACGGGGATCCGGACCGCAACTCCAGCGAGGTCCCGGCCACCTGGCCGGTCGCCGACCCGTCTCGCTGGAACGAGCCCGATACGACGGACTCGGGGACCCGGCTCCAGGCGATCGCCTCGTACCCGTTGTGACGCTCCACCTCGACGGAGAATGCCACCCCGGCCACCTCGATCTGATCGGCTGCAGGCTGCCCGAAAGCCGGAAGCGCTCCGGCCAGCAGCAGCCACCCGACCAGACCCAGCGTCCGCCTCACCCGGCCTCTCTCATTCTCGATCTCGACCACCATGGAGTGCACGCTCCACCTCCCGCCGCATGACGTCGCGCTTCAGGCTCTCTCGCTTGTCGTGCAGCTTCTTCCCCCGGCCAAGGCCCAGCAGAACCTTGGCCCGGCCACGCGTGAAATGCAGGTCCAGGGGTACCAGCGTGAAGCCCCGTTCGGCCGTCTTCACGGTCAACCGGTTGAGCTCACGACGGTGCACCAGGAGCTTCCTGCGACGAAGAGGATCGGGAAGATCGATATGGGCTGACTCATACGGGCTGATATGGAGGTTGTGGAGCCAGAGCTCGCCTCCCTCCACGGCCGCGTACGCGTCGTTGAAGCTCGCCCTGCCGGCCCGAAGCGACTTCACCTCAGCCCCTTCCAGCACGAGACCCACCTCGAGCTCTTCGAGAATCTCGAACTCGTGACGGGCCTTTCTGTTCCGCAGGACGATATTTCGGCCGCCGGCCGATCGTGCCACCTGACCTCCCGAGCCGCACGGCGGTTGGACGAGACGGCGGAAATCTAGGACAGGCAGCCGGCGGGCGCTACCGTCACGGCGGGCCGTGTCAGACCTGGTCGAACATCACGCGCTGACGGCGCATGACACTTCGCTGCCCGTAGACCTTCGCGACCTCGCCGCCGAGAACGAAAATCACGGCCGCGTAATACAGCGACACGACGAGCACGATCAGCGTCGCGAAGGCGAAGAACACCTGGCTGAAATCGGCGACTTCGGACAGGTACCAGCGCAGGGCGGTCTTGAGCAGCTCGAATCCGACGGCCGAAAAGACGGCGGCCACGGTCGCGATCCGCCAGCTGAGCCGCGTCGCGGGTACGAACTTGTAGATCAGCAGGAACATCAGGAAGATGGCCCCGTACGCGGTTCCATACCCCAGGGCCTGAAGGGCCTGAGCGGTGGGCAGGCCGAGCTGCTCGATGATCTCCCGGCCCACGGCGGTCATGGTGGTCGTGATGCCGATGTTGGCGGTCAGCAGGATGCTGGCGATCACCACCATCTTCACATCGAGGATCTTGCCCTTGATGATCCCGGGTCCCTCCCGCAGGTCGAACACGGCCTCCAGCACCGTTCGGAGTGAACCGAAGAGGCGGGTCGAGAACCAGACGAACAGGACCCCGCTGATGATTCCCACGGACCGCGAGGACTCGACGATGTCCGAGAGCTGCTCTCGGAGCTGGGCCTCGGTAGCCGGGTTTACCGGCATCAGGGTTCCGAGCCACTCCATCACGGCGTTCTCTGGCGCGGCGATGCGGGGGGCGAGGGCGATGCCCGCCAGCGACAGGATCAGAATCAGGAAAGGGATGGCCGCCAGGAGAAGGCTGAAAGTGAGGCCGCCGGCCAGGAAGAAGATGTTGTCCGCCGCCGCCTGATCGTAGACTTCGCGAACGTACTCCCAGGCGCCGCGCAGACCACGCCCGAATCCGGGGACGTGACGTGCGCCGGACTCAGCCCTGCGGCCCGGCGCACTATCCGGTATGGGGGGACGCGACGTCACCAAACGTCCGCCACCGCCCGGAACCGCTGCACTGCGTGACCGCTCCTCAGTCGGCCGCTGGCTCTTCGGCGACTTCGACGGCTTCGGCGATCTCCTCTTCCGCCTCCTCCGTGAGCTCCGCCACGCGCTGCTTGTATTCTTCCTTGCTCTCCGCCACGCGTCTCTCGAGATCCTCGCGGGCTTTGCGCGCCGTGCTCCGCCCCACCTTCACGGCCTCCTCGGCCTGAGCCTTCCGACTCCGAAGGTCATCGCGGGCCGAGTCCACGCGCTCGGTGAGGTCTCCCCGGACCCTGTCCACCTTGTCCTCGACGTCATCCCGAACCCGCCTGTAGCGGCCTTCGACGTCATCCCGCATCAGGTGCAGACGGTCCTCGGCTTCGTCGCGCAGCCGCTTGACCCGGTCACGGATTTCCGCCTGCGTCTCCTCGCCCGACTTCGGGGCGTACAGGAGCGCGACTACCGCGCCGAGTATGGTCCCTCCAAGGAAGGCACCCAAGCCCGAGCTTCGCCGTTCCACGATCACCACGGGGGTGTCGCTGTTCTCTGTCATATGACCGTCCCATGCTGTGTAAGGATCCGGACGCCGCCGGCACCTCGCCGGCGCGCCCGGTCATACCCTGAATCTATTCCCCGCGGAGGGGGGGTTCAACTTTCCGGCGTCACGTGCGCGGTGTCTGGACGACTCTCTCGTAGGCTTCCGGGTCCCAGGCAGGACGCTCTTCCTGGTTCGCGACCTCGAGGCTCAGGTAGAACACCAGTTGCCCGATCCTTGCCATCTTGTCGTAGTCGATGAGGTCCACGTGGTCACCCGGCTGATGATACTCGTCGTGCGTGCCGTTGAAGAAGAACAGGATCGGCACCCCCCGCTGTGCGAAGTTGTAGTGATCGGAACGCGAGTAGAAGCTCTCTTCCGGCCAGATGTCGTCGATGACCGCCATGTCCAGCTCCGGATGATCGGCCGAGATGCGCTCGACCTGGGGGCCGAGAGTCGACTCACCCTTGCCGATCGCCACGATCGTGTCCGACCAGTTCCGGCCCACCATGTCCAGGTTGATGTTCGCGACCGTGTTCTCGAGTGGGTAGGTCGGATTCTCCGCGTAGTACCGTGAACCCAGCAGGCCCTTCTCCTCGCCGCTGACCGTCATGAAAATGATCGATCTCCTCGGGGCCGTCTCGAGGCTGGCAAAGGCGCGGGCGATCTCCACGACCGTCACGGTCCCGGATCCGTCGTCGTCGGCCCCATTGTAGATCGAGTCCCCGTCCACGGCCCGGCCGACACCCACGTGGTCCATGTGGGCCGTAATCAGGACATACTCATCGCGAAGCCCGGGATCGGACCCACGCAGAACACCGATCGTGTTGGGCGCCTCCTCGACCTCGACGGTGGCTCGCGTCGCCACGCGCGCGGTCCAACCGTCCTCGAGACTCCCGGCTTCGATCTGGCTGGCGAGGTCCGAGGGCAGGGATCCCTGGGAGGTGAAGGCCACCGGAACGCCGTCGGACTCGAGGCCGCCGTACACCACTCGTTCACTGCCCAGGAAACCCCGGAAGCGATCGAACTGTGTCTCGGGAAGGTCCAGCACCACCACCAGGCCCGCAGGGTTCGCCGCCCGTATCGCGTCCCGCAGTCGTCCACCGAATACCTGCCGGATGTTCGCCGTCGTGACCCGCAGAACCGCGATCTGGCTGGCGGCGTTCGGCATGTCTTCCGCGCCTTCCACCAGCACCAGTACCCCATCCGCTTCCGCGCTCTCGCCCGTGGCCTGCACGAAGAAGTCCTCTCCGTACTCGAGATCCGCCTCACCCGTGGGCCCCGAAATCTGCAGTACCTGGCGATCGGCGCTGGCCGGACTGATGCGCGTCATCGGGTACGTCTGGATGTAGCTGTCCCCCGCGCCGGGTTCGAGCCCGAACTCCTGGAACTGACCCGCGATGTACCGGGCCGTCTGGTTCAGCTCCGGGCTCGGCGTGTCCCTGCCGCGCATGGAGTCGTGGGCGATGATGCCCAGCTGGAGCCGGAGGTTGTCCTGTGTGATCAGATCCGCGGCGCGCGTCGCGTCCTC
>JAMJQV010000293.1 GCA_023554435.1 Gemmatimonadota bacterium
GCTCCTTCTTGCGGAAGTGCTTCATGACACCCGTTGCCGAGCCCACCTGCCGGAAGGTCTCGAAGAAGAGTCGTACGGCGCCGGACACTCGCTGATCCGGGTCCCGAACCACCCGCCCCGTGGCGTCGTAGACCAGGCCTGCGGGAAGCCCGATCCTGAGCTCGCCCCGCCGGGCCTTGTTCAGGATACCGCCTTGGAGCCGGGCACGGAGCACGTGGAGTTCGGCCTCGCTCATTGTGCCCTTGAGCCCCAGGAGCAGCCGGTCGTTGAAGTGGCCCGGATCGTAGAGTCCGTCCTCATCCAGGATCAAGGTGTCGCTGAGCGCACAGATCTCGAGCAGTCGATGCCACTCGGTGGAGCTCCGGGCCAGACGACTGACCTCGAGGCCGAGCACGAGCCCCGCTCGCCCGGTCCCGACCTCGGCAACCAGCCGCTCGAAGCCCGAGCGGTGGACGGCCCCGGAGGCCGATTGACCCAGGTCGTCATCGATGACCACGACCCGATCAAGCGGCCAGCCCAGGGCGACGGCCTGCTGCCGGAGTCCGTACTGCCGCTTCGTGCTCTCCGTGTTCTCCATCACCTGGTGCAGGGAGGACTGGCGCACATAGAGGTAGGCGTCCCTGCGCAGATGGTCGGTCGTGACCTTCGAGTTGGCCGAGTTCACGACGCCCTCTCCCGGGCAACCAGGAGCGCGGTACCAGCAAGCAGCCGGACCAACTCGGAGCGCGGGGCCGCAAGAGTGGCGGTTGCCTTCTTCCGGGCTATCCGCTGCCCAACCTCTTCCACATCGGTCGCCGAGATCTCTGCGGCCATCCAGGCCGCCACACCCCGGTGCCACAGCAAGGCAAGTCCCAGGGGTACGAACGCAAGCGGAGCCTCGCCCGTAGCATGGGCCCGGAGCGCTTCATAGCGCCTCGTCCACTCCGGGCCCCCGAGGCTCACGGTGGCCCGCTTGATGCCCGGTGTTTTTTTTCCCGACGCGCCAGCGCCCGTTCGATGCTCCGTGGATGGACCGAGAGCCCGAAGCGCTCGGCGAGCCGCTGGCTCAGCTCTCGAGCATTCATGCCGGAGTCTCCCTCCCTGAGCTCGTCTACGAAGGCCATCACCTCGGCGGTCAACTTGTGCGCCCCCTTCGGTCCGGGACGCTTCGGCACGAGCCCCGGCAGACCCTCCTCGTCCAGGGCTCGCTGGGTCTGGTAGAACGTCGGTCGCGAGAAGCCGAACGTCTCGGCCGCCTCGGTGACCGTTGCCCCCTCGGCTCGCACCCGCCGCACCATCTCGTACTTGACCTGGACCAGGTCTCGAGCATCGAAGAACCCTTCGTTGCCGAACCGTTCGTCGCTCACGCTCCCGGGCCTGGGGTTCAGCACGCCCTGTTTTGCGAGTGCTCGCTCCTTTGCATCCGTCATCACGCCTCCTTCGGGCACCACGTCGTGGGATGTGTGTTAACATAATTACGCCTATCCATTGAAATGTCAAGAGAGTCATGCCGGACCATCATGCGATCATACAAGGAAATATGTAGCTCACAATCGAACATCTCGGGACTCTTGCGGCATCGTTTCTTTTACACTCTCGGCGAAATCTGCCTTACATGCTTCCGAACGAGTGAGCCTCCCGATCAGTGAGACCAGCGCCACCAAATCCTCGGTCCGGAAGTAGGAGCGACCCGCTGAAGCGCGCACGAACGGATCCGCCCCGGCCAGGCTTGTCCACGCCGTCGGTAGCGAACGGACCCGCCCTTGGGGATCCTCGTACACGACCCGGTCGTCACCCCAGTTGCGCCAGTGCGAGATCAGCGGGAAATGCTTCCCGGAGTATGGGTGGAAGGGATGGGTGACCTCGAAAGTGTGTGCTCTGTCGGGGCCATCACGTGCAGTCGACGCTGTATTCCAAAATCCGGGCCCTGACCCGGGTAGCCACGCCGGAGAACGAGACCGATCTCCTGGAGCTGGCCCAGGGGTGCACCACAGCCCAGCTGGAGAAGATGATCCGGGCCTATCGGCTGGGAAGCCGGGAAGACGAGGTGGAGGCAGAGCGCAGGCGCCACCGCATGCGGTCCCTTTCGGTGTTTCCCGACGAGGACGGGATGTACCTGGTGAGGGGGCGTCTCCCCGCTGAGGTGGGCGTCCTTCTCATGCGGGCGGTAGAGGCAGCCGGCGACGCCCTGTTCCGGGAGAAG
>JAMJQV010000294.1 GCA_023554435.1 Gemmatimonadota bacterium
CATGAGGAGGAACAGGACGCCGCCGAGGACCAGGCCCACTCGGCCCCGCGCGGACGGGCCTCCCAGGGTTCGTTGGGTCACGATCGCAACATAACATCCTCGACAACGTGCCGAGACACCGTTAGCCTTTTCGGGCCATGACTCCAAGCTTCTCGCGCTTCTCCCGCGGCAGCACCAGCCCGATGGACACCGTTGTCGGCGGCGGTCCGCCCCCCACACAGGAAGTTCTCGTCTCGCGCGGCGCGGGACTCGGCACGTTCGGCGGAGTATTCACGCCTTCGATCCTCACGATCCTGGGCGTCATCATGTACCTTCGGTTCGGCTGGGTCGTCGGAAACGTCGGCCTAACCGGGGCCCTGCTGATCGTCACCATCTCCACCCTGATCACGTTCCTCACCGCGCTGTCCATCTCCGAGATCGCGACCGACCAGCGGGTTCGGGTGGGCGGCGCCTACTACATGATCAGCCGCTCGCTGGGTATCGAGACGGGCGGCGCCGTCGGCATCCCCCTGTTCTTCGCCCAGGCGCTGTCGGTGGCCCTGTACACGATCGGTTTCGCCGAGTCGGTGAAGAACGTGTTCCCGCAGGTGGACGAGCGGCTGGTAGGGTTGCTGACCACCGTGGCGGTGGCCCTGCTGGCCCTGAAGTCGGCGCGGGCCGCCATTCGGGCGCAGTACTTCATCATGGGAGCGATCGGGGTATCGCTGATCTCGTTCTTCCTCGGGAGTGCTGTGGGGCCGCCCGATACCGTGACCGTGCCTCTGGCCGACGTGCCGCGCGAGAACTTCTGGGTGGTGTTCGCCGTGTTCTTCCCAGCCGTCACGGGAATCATGGCCGGCGTGAACATGTCCGGCGACCTCAAGGAGCCCGGCAAGTCGATTCCCAAGGGGACGATGGCGGCCGTCCTGGTGGGCTACGCCATCTACATGATCCTGCCGGTCTTCCTGTCGTTGCGAGCCGACGCCGACCAGCTGATC
The DNA here is from genome assembly GCA_023554435.1 of Gemmatimonadota bacterium. GTDB lineage: Bacteria > Gemmatimonadota > Gemmatimonadetes > Palauibacterales > Palauibacteraceae > Benthicola. The sequence continues at coordinate 978 of JAMJQV010000294.1, forward strand.
CGCGATCCCCTCATCATGCGCCGCATGGCTCTGTGGGGCGACGCGATCATACTGGGCGTATGGGGCGCGACACTGTCGAGCGCCGTCGGCAGCATCATGGGCGCACCCCGCGTGTTACAGGCGCTGGCTCGTGACGGAGTGCTTCCGAACTCGCTGCGCTGGCTCGGAAAGGGGAGCGGGCCGGAGGACACCCCGAGGGCCGGCACAGCCGTCACGCTGGGGATCGCCCTTGCCGCGGTGGCGATGGGAAACCTGAACATCATCGCCCCCGTCCTCACGATGTTCTTCCTCACCACCTACGGTGTCCTCAACATCGCAGCCGGCCTGGAGCGACTCCTGGGCAGTCCATCGTTCCGGCCCCGGTTCAAGGTGCCGTGGTATCTGTCGGCGCTGGGGGCCGTGGGGTGCGTCAGCGTGATGTTCCTGGTGAACGCGGTCGCCACGGTGATCGCCATCGTTGTCGTGCTAGGGATCTACATCTGGCTCGAACGCCGCGAGCTCAAGAGCGCCTGGGGTGACGTCAGGCGGGGGATCTGGATGGCCGTCACGCGGGCCGGTCTCCTGCGCCTGCGATCCACTCGTGATCCGAAGAACTGGCGTCCGCATATTCTCGTGCTGTCCGGTTCACCTACCCGGCGCTGGTACCTGATCCGGTTCGCCAACTGGCTGTCGCATCGGAGGGCCCTGGTTACCGTGTCGAGCGTCATCACCGATGCGAGCGTGACGCTGGACCGGCAGCGCACGATGGAGAACACCATTCACGACTACCTGGCCCGCCGGGGCATCGAGGCGCTGATCCGACTGATCCGGGCGCCGGACCCGTTCGAAGGAGCGGAGCGCCTTGTCGAGGCGTACGGCCTTGGCGAGCTGTCCCCGAACACGTACCTGGTGGGAGACAGCGAAGTACCCGATCACCGGGACGCCTACTGTCGCATGATCGCCCGCTTCCACGAGGGCCGCCGCAACGTGGTGATCCTCCACTACAACGCCGAGCTGCGTTTTGGACGCCGCGAGCGGATCGACGTGTGGTGGGGAGGCCTGAAGAGCAACGGCGGCCTGATGCTGACCCTCGCCTATCTGCTCCAGACGAGCGTGGCCTGGAGAGGGGCCGACCTGCGGGTGAAGATGGTGGTTCCCACTCCTGAGGCGGCGGCGGGGGCCCAGCCGAACCTGGAGGCAATCGTGGGGAGCATGCGCAGCGGGGCCACGGCCGAGGTGCTGGTGTCCGACGGCCGACCGTTCGTGGAGATCATGAAGGAGTCGTCGCGCGGCGTCGACTTCATCCTCCTGGGCATGCGCGAGCCGGACGACGGCTTCCAGGCGTACTACGAGCGGATGAGAGATGCGGTGGAGGGCATGCCGACGGCAGCCTTCGTTCTCGCAGCCGAGGACATGCCGTTCGGTGAGATCGTGGTCAACCCGGAAGGTGACTGACCAGCGGGGCCCCTTCTAAAGCGAGAGCGGATTCCACCCGAAGAACTGGGCTCCGAAGCCGAGAACCGCGAGTGCCAGCCCGACCACCAGGAAGATGGTCCCCACGATGTCGTCCCGCCTGAGCCCGAGGACGACGAGAATCACTCCCGCCGCGCCGATCCCGAGCAGCCAGGACGCTTCCATCCAGTTGCCGACGATAGCGTTCGGTTCCATACGAACCCCCTGGGCTGAGCGCGCTGGGGCGAGCCGGACCGGCCGGGAACCGAATCCCGACCGATCCTTCCTTGAACGTCTTCCGGCTTAGTCTACGATCGGAGTCCCGAACTCGACCAGTTGCTCCTCGACCTGGGCGCGGTCACCCGTGACCACGAGCAGCATGTCGTCCGGCCTGATGTACTCCTGAACGATCCGCTGTACCTCTTCCGGCGTGACCGCGTAGATCCGGTCCACGTAGGTTTCGAGGTAGTCGTCCGGCAGGCCGTGAAGTCGCATGTAAGCCAGCTGTCCCACGATCCCGCCCCGGCTCGAGTTCTGGAGCACGAAAATGCCGGCGAGGTAGTTCTGGATGCCGCGAAGCTCCTCTTCCGAGGGTGGCTCGTTCGCCAGGCGCTCGATCTCGTAGAAGATCTCGTCCAGCGATGCGCCGGTCACCGCCGTGGTGACATCGGCCATCTCGACCCAGTAGGCGTCACGGTATCGCGACGAGACCTGGCTGAACGGCGAGTACGTGTAGCCCTTGTCCTCGCGAATGTTGGCCGTGATCCGGGACGCGAACGAGCCTCCCAGCAGGGCGTCCGTGACGGTGAGGGCCACGAAGTCCTCGTGTGACGGATCGACGGTCGGAAGACCGACCTGGATTGTCGACTGGGGCGCTCCCGGCCGGTCCAGGATATGAACCGCGCGGCCGGTCACGGGCTCCGGGATGTCCACCGTCGCCGGCGGGCCTTCCTTCCAGCCGCTGAACGCGGTCTCGATCGCTTCCCGGATCGCCGCCTCGTCGAACATTCCCGTCACGTACAGGTGCGATCGCGCGGCCCCGAAGTTGGCCTCGTAGAAGCCGCGGACCTGCTCCAGGGTGTAGCCCTGCAGCTGCTCCTCGGTCGGATACAGCCGCCCGTAGGGATGGTTCGGGTACATCACCGCCCGGAACCGCTCCTGCGTCACCGACTGCGCTCGCGTGCGGGAGATGCTCACCTGCCGGATCCGATCACCACGCAGCCGGTCCAGCTCGGACTCGGGAAAGGCCGGGTTCAGCGTCACATCGGCGATCAAGGCGACCAGCTCCGTCCCGAACTCGGCGAGGACCGTTCCCGACACGCTCGACCGGTCGAGCCCGAGCCCGACGTTCAGCGAGCCACCCATGCTGGCCGCCTCGCGCGCGATGTCCTCGGCGCTGCGGGTGGTGGTGCCTTCCTTCATCAGGTCGCCCATCAGGTCGGCGAGCCACACCTCGTCCGCCGACTCGTCGATGTTCCCGGTGCGGATCACCAGCTGCACCGTCGTCTTCGGGACCTTGCCGTACGGCACCATGGTCACACCGAGCCCGTTGGGCAGCTCGAACTCCGTGGCCTCGGCAAGGTTGAAGTCCTTCGGCTCTCCGCCCGCTGGCGGCGTCTCCTGCGCGATCGCCATGCCAGCGCTTGCCACCATGGCGAGTCCACCCAGCAGGGCGGCGAGGCTATTCATCGTCGCTCTCATCGTCCCGCCTCCTTATCGCGAGCCGGCGCCGGCGGCTGCTCCACCTTCGGCAGCTCCGGGCTCGACCGTGAGAATGGTCCGGTTCGTGGGCCGCAGGTACTCCTGCGCCGTCTGCAGGATGAGCTCCGGCGTTACCGCCGCGAACTCGTCCTCGATCCGGTTGATCCGGGACGGGTCGTCATCGAACAGGGCGAACGAAGCCAGGAGGTCGGCTCGTCCGAACCCGAACAGCCCCTCCATCGAGTTGAGGAGGCTGGACTTGAGCTTGGTGCGCGCCCGGGCCAGGGTCTCCTCGTCCACGGGCTCGGTGCGGATGCGCTCGACGACCTCGTCGGCCGCGGCCAGGATGTCGTCCGCGCTCACGTCGGCATCGTGGTACAGCGACACGGTCCACAGCATGGGACCGGCGTAGTTGTACATGTTGCCGAGGTCGTTCATGCTGCCGCCCACGCCCGCCGTGAACCCATCCTCCTGCACCAGGCGCTGGAACAACCGTGAGTCCTCGCCCTGCACCAGGATCTGATCGATCAGACCGAAGGCCCAGTACTCCGGAGAGTTGCGTTCCGGCGTGTGGTAAGCGAAAGCAAGAGCCGGGCGCGGGGCCAGGGCGTCCACCTTGCTGGAGCGCTTTTCTTCTTCCTGCCGCGGCTCGCTGATGTCGAACTCGGGCACTTCGGGGCCGGCCGCGATCGGTCCGAAGTACTGCTCGATCCACGCGCGTGCCTCGGCCGGGTCGAAATCACCCACCACGGCCAGGGCCGCGTTGTTGGGGGCGTAGAACGTGTCGAAGAAGTCTTGCACGTCTTCGAGGGTGGCCGCCTCGAGGTCCGACAGCTCGCCGTAGAAGTTGTGCGCGTTGTACCAGTTGGTGTTGGCCAGCTGGGGCATGTCGAGCCAGGGGAATCCGCCGTACGGCTGGTTCAGCACGTTCACCTTCACCTCGTTCGAGACCACGCCCTGCTGGTTCGTGAGGTTCTCCTGCGTGATCGCGAGACCCTTCATTCGGTCGGCCTCGGCCCACAGCATGGTCTCCAGCTTGTGCGCCGGGACGATCTCGAAGTAGTTGGTGAAGTCCATGCGGGTGGATCCGTTCAGGACCCCTCCGACTTCCTGCACCAGCCGGACGAACTCCATCTTCCCCAGGTTCTCCGAGCCCTGGAACATCATGTGCTCGAACAGGTGGGCGAACCCGGTGCGATCGCGGGGCTCGAGTCGGAGCCCGACGTTGTAGTAGACGGCCACGGTCACGATCGGGGCCGTATTGTCGGGCGAGAGAACCACCCGGAGACCATTGTCGAGCGTGTAGTACTCGACGGGGACGCTGAACGAGGTATCGAGTTCAGCGGTGGGCTGGTCGGCCGGCTGGCAGGCGGTCAGGGCCAGGGCGACGATCGCCGTCACGCCGACCCAAAGGCTGGTCCTTCGCATTCGAAGTTCCTCCCCCTGCGAGAATCGAGAGGCCGCCCGGAGGCGGCCAGGTTGTTCACGTCTATACGAACACGCGAGGGGGAAGTGTCGCGTATTGGTGTCCTGATTACCAGCGCACGAGAGCGCCGCCCCAGGTGAAGCCGGAGCCAAAGGCCGTGAAGCCCACCAGGTCGCCCCTCTGGATGCCACCCTCCGCCACGCACTCGTGGAGCGCGATCGGGATGCTGGCGGCCGTCGTGTTTCCGTAGCGCTGGATGTTGATGTACATCTTGTCGTCCGGCAGTCCGAGTCCCTTCGCCACGCCCTGGGCGATCCGCATGTTCGCCTGGTGCGGAACGACCATGTCGAGGTCGTCGATCGAATACCCGGCCACCTCGAGCACTTCCTTAAGGGCCGCCGGCATCTTGGTGACCGCGTGCTTGAACACGTCGCGACCTTCCATGTGCGGCCGGGTCAGCCCCGCCTCGATCATTTCGGCGCTGATGAACGGCTTGCTGATGCAGGCGGGAGCGGGGGCCCACAGCTTCTCGGCGTGCCGGCCATCCGCGTGCGTGCGTACGGCCAATACTCCGCGGTCCGCGTCGTCGGTCGGGCCGAGAATGGCCGCCGCCGCCCCGTCACCAAACAGCACGGCCGTATCGCGGCCCTCGGTCGAGAGGATGATCCCGGACGAGTGGACCTCGGTGCCGACGAGCAGGATCCGGCGGTATTGTCCCGTCTTGATGAAAGCGTCCGCGATCTCGAGGCCGTAGATGAACCCGGTGCACTGGTTCCGGATGTCGAGGCACGGAACGTCCTTCACCCCGAGCTTCCGCTGCAGGAACACCCCCGTGCCGGGGAAGAAATGGTCGGGACTCAGGGTGGCGACGATGATGCAGTCGATCTCGTCGACGCCCATCCCCGCCGCTTCGAGCGCCCTCTCGGTGGCGACTTTCGCCATGTCCGATCCGCCCTCGTCCTCCGCCGCCCACCGTCGCTCTTCGATACCGGAGCGTTGCCGAATCCACTCGTCCGACGTGTCCATCATTCCCTCGAGCTCGTGGTTGGTGACGACGCGCTCGGGTACGTACATGCCGGTGGAGATGAACTCGGTGCGGACCATGGCTGCCTCGGCCTCCGGGGGTTGAGGTGAAGCGAACAATGTATGGGATCACGCGGGGAAGGCGCACGGGTGCCATGGGCGACATGGCGTTGCTGGCCGACACGAAGTCCAGCCTGGAGCTCTGTTGAAGACCCTCTATCGCCCGGTCAGGCGATGAAAGCCGAGGCGATGAAGATGGCGAAGATGACGCTGATCCAGTACCACCACATGGGTGCCTCCACTGCTCGAACGCTAGCCAGGGGGGTGGCTATCTGGTGGGGCCGTTCTCGGAGAAAATGCTGTCTTTCAGTATGCGTTGAATGGGGCCTGATATCAACTGTTGCGCCGGTGCCGCAGGGGTGGATTTCACTCCCTCGCGCGGGGCGCAGCGGGCCCTATTGTGCGGTCTTCGGCGGGCGGGCGTCGAGCCACCTCGACGTGACCAGCATTCCGAAGCCAACGACAAGGAATACCACCAGGAAGGCCAGCCCGATGGGGATGAATTCGAACCAGTCCTGGCGGGGGTATTTCGCCGTCAGGAAGTCGGCCACGATCGACAGCCCGATCCACAGCGGTAGGCCGAAGAGGCCGATCACCAGCCAGAAGACGCCCAGCTGCAACGGGTGCCACTCTCTCACGTTCATGCCCCCAGTATAGTCAGGTTCATTCGTCGGATGTAAGGACCGGCGATCGGTTGGTGGTGGGCGCACCGGGCGGCCCCCGCCACTGGCGGCGGGGGCCAGGTCCCCTCGTTAGATCGGTCGATCCCCGGCTTCAGCCGCTCGGCTCGACAATGGTGATCGTGACCAGGCCATCGGCATACATCCCGAGCGAGTTCTGGATGCGGTAGTGGAACGTGAGCTCGCCCACAGCCAATGAGGGCCCGAGCGACACGCTCCCGTCCGCGTTGACCGTGAGGGAGTATCCGCAGGCAGTGGCGGTGCTGCCGGCCGCGTGGTCAGTGACGTTGCCGCCCCACGACCCGCCTCCGAAGGACACGAGCGTTGCCGACGGCCCGCCAAGATCGTCGTTGTTGAGAAGGCCAGGCGCAGTCACGGTCAACTGAGATCCGGCCAGGACGCCCGAGTACCTATCGGGATTGGCGACCGGCGCGTAGGCCTCTCCCTCGACGGACCGCTTCTTGGCGTTGCAGCCCATCCAGTTGTCCCAACCGGCTCCGCCGATACATATGTCGTTCTCGATTCTACCGTCCAGGATATCGTCCCCATCACCTCCAAGCAGCTTGTCGTTGCCCTTGTGACCCACGAGGTGGTCGTTTCCTGCCCCGCCCGCGATCTGGTCGTGTCCCCAGCCGCCGCGGATGTAGTCGTTTCCGTCTCCTCCGTTGATGATCAGGGGAGTTCCCGACGTGTTGTGGCAGTCGATCGTATCGTCCCCGTCGGTGCCGATGATCTTGTATCCGCTCGGGGTTTCGACGACCAGAATGTCTGCTGACGAAGTGATGCACAGTAGAGGTGGCAAGGGTTGGGGCAACTTCTTGTAGACACCGTCCTCGGCTCCGACATCAGGTTCTGTCGGGGGGTAGCTGTCGCAGCCCCATAGCAGAGCCACGGCCAGAAGGGAATAGAAAAGGGTACGTTTCACGGCACACCTCCATGCGGATGGGCGCAAAACCAGCAGGGAGGATCTGGCGAGACTGCAAGAGTACGGCCTGATACGGCGGATGCGGCTGCGTAAAGAGGGGGACGACCGACAACCAAAGTACCATGCAAGTCGCCCGTTCGCGAGTTTCCGCAGCCTTCAGATTCACCAGCCGAGTGCCGGTCCGACCCCCACCGGATCGCCCGTCTGACAGCGACTGACGGTGGGGGCCGATCCCGTCAATTCATGCCACCTCGCCTTCCCGCCGGCGCCGCACGGCGGCCAGACCGAACGGGAGAAGCAGCAGCGCCCCGCCCAGGCCCATCGCGGCTTCGCCGACCGTGATCGCGTTGAAGGGGCTCCGGCCCTGCGCCTCGGCCATCACCACGGCGGTCTGCAGCATGGACTCGACGTCACGGTCCGATGCGGCACGCGGCCAGTTGCCCTCGCGACTGCGCGGCACTTTCACGAACGAGATCTCCTGGTTGCCCTCGGCCAGGGCGGCGAGAATCGACACTTCGGCCTTCGAGATGCCGTCCGTGCCATGGATCGCGAGCACCCAGTTGCCTTCCTCCGGGATCTTGCCCCACGCGGCCCACACGCCCTCGTCGCCGACCGCGCTGAACTTCAGCGGCAGCGACACGCGCTGTCCGTCCACGATTCCCTCGGCCGTTCCCTCGACGGGAAACTGCCCGGCATTCTCGTGGTGGTAGATGCGGACCAGGGCCAGCGCACCGCGCGTATCCTTGTCCAGTCGATTGGGGGGGTACTCGATACTGATCCACGGGGGACCGGCGATCGCGATCGTGGCGGCCACCAGCAAGGGCGCTGTGGCCAGGATCGCGGGCCGGGCAAACGTCTGCAGAGCTCTCCACCTCATCGTCATCCTCCTGTCGGGGGTCCGGCGTGGGTACGAAACCGGCGCCCTCCGCCGTCCGCTTCCCGTCGCCTCGGCGCTACGGAATTGTGATGCCGCCGCCCCGGGAGATTGTTTGAACGGGCCTGACATCCGGTCCGTCCGGGTCATGCCGGCCCGTAGGGCCGAGATCTTGGCCCGTCCCGCCCTTGCGTCCCGCCCTCCGGTGGAGCAAACAATTCAGGTGTCCTCGATGTCCTAACGCTGAGAGAACGGACCACCGCCGTGCCGGAGGAGAGGGACATTAGCCCAGCCGAGCAGGCACAGGCTCCGCTGTCCGAAGAGGACGAGTCTCTCGTCCACCGCGCGCAGGGCGGTGACGCGCGGGCCTTCGAGGAGCTGTACCGGACGCACGTGGACCGTGTGTACGCCCTGTGCCTCCGGATGAGCGCCGACCGGGACCGCGCGGAGCAGCTGACGCAGGACACCTTCGTTCGCTGCTGGGAGAAGCTCGGCACCTTCAGGGGAGAGAGTCTGTTCTCCTCGTGGCTGTACCGGATGGCGGTGAACGTGGTGCTGAACGACCAGCGGTCGCGGAAGCGAAGGCACTTGAGGCTGGAATCGACCGGCGACCTGGGCAGATACGGGAGGGCGGCTCCGGAGGGGAGGACGGAGGAGCGGATCGACGTGGAGCGGGCCCTGGCGGGCCTTCCGGAAGCCGCCCGAACCGCATTGGTGCTGTACGGTATCGAGGGATACAAGTATCGCGAGATCGCCGAGATGACGGGACTCGCAGAAGGGACGATCAAGGCGCAGATCCACAGGGCGCGAAAGCTCCTGCAAGAGGCGCTGCACGGGGACGATGAGGGGACGAGTGAATCATGACGGACCATAGAGACATGGAAGACAGGTCAGGCGCCGGCAGTCCCGGGACGGAGGAAGACCTCCTCGGCCCCGATCTGCGTGCGCTGCTCAGCACCCTGCCGAAGGAGCTGCCGCCGGAGAGAGATCTCACGCAGGAGATCGCGGCGCAGACCTGGGACAGCCGCGACAGGCTGCCCGGTACGGCCACTATCGATGCTGAGGCAACAAAACGACGACGTCAGCCTTCTCCGTGGTGGAGCGGGCAGGGACTTAAGCTGGCGGCGGCTGCGGTAGCATTGATCGTCGTCACATCGGCCGTCACCACCGTGCTGGTGAGGGACCAGGCCGGCAATAGGGACGATGCATCGGCAACAGTTGCTGGCGCAGCAATAAACGAAGACCCCTCGGTCCTGGAGGCGACGTTCGTTCGGGACATGGAGGTCGAGAACCAGTTCTCGTCGGCGATCGCCGACATGGTGGCGGCTCTCGAGGCGAATCGTGACCAGCTTCCGCCCGAGACAGTGCAGTTGATCGAAGAGAACCTCAGAATCATCGACGAGGCGATCCAGCATTCGCTGGCGGCCCTGGAGTCGGCGCCCCAGAGTCTGCCCTTGCAGCAGGCGGTCATGACCTCGTACGAAAGAAAGCTTGACTTCCTGCGGCAGGCAGCCGCGATCACGGCAGAAGGCTGATATGAAGATTGCCCGCTCCATTCTCGCGACAGCACTGCTGGCCCTGACCGTGCCGGTTGCGGCCACGGCCCAGCAACAGGTGGACAGCCGCCAGGCGGTGAATCCCGACTCGTACATCCGGATCTACATGGAGACGGAGGGCACGATCCGGATCGCCGGGTGGGGCAAGGACAGCGTTGCGTTCAGCGGCACGGCCGACGAGAGCCTTCCCGAACTCGAGTTCGGGATCGGCAAGGAGGGCAAGGCGGCCAAGGGCGGAATCTGGACGGACAAGAAGGGCAAGGGAGCCGTAGACCTGGACGTCTACGTGCCCCAGGGCTCGACGGTGTGGGTGAAGACCACAGGGGCGTCGGTGGAGATCGCGGACGTCCGGGGCGGAGTGGACGTGTACACCGTAACCGGCAACGTCCGCTTCGAGGGTGAGCCCCAGCAGCTGTATGCCGAGTCCATGGGCGGAGAGGTGTCGATCGAGGGAAACTCGTCGTCGATCAAGGCCAAGACCGGCAAGGGACCAATCACGTTCCGCGGCACCGCGGACGACGTGACGCTCAAGACCGTGGGCGGCCGGATTTTGGTCAACGGGCCCAGTCTGAAGCGCGGCTATTTCGAGAGCGTGACCGGCGACATCGTGTTCGATGGCGCGCTGGAGCCGGGAAGCTCGGTGGGATTCCAGACGCACAGCGGGCGGGTCGAGATGACCCTGCCCCGCGACGCCGGGGCGGACTGCCTGGTGACCACGATCGAAGGCGACCTGCGCGTGGACTTCGACGTGCCCGAGGCCCTGGAACGAGACGG
>JAMJQV010000032.1 GCA_023554435.1 Gemmatimonadota bacterium
TCACCATACCCTGCAGCACCACGAGGCACCGAGCGCCCACAGTGACCTGCTCTACAAAGGAGCTCTCACGGCGCGCTCGAACAGTGTGTTCCGGGGCCTGATCAAGGTCGCCGAGGGCGCACAGCTCACGGACGCGTACCAGACCAACCGCAACCTGCTGCTCAGCCCGGACGCGAGTGCCGTGGCACTTCCCAACCTGGAGATCGGCGCGGACGACGTCCGGTGCTCGCACGGCGCCACGGTGGGCCAGGTGGACGACTCCATGCTGTTCTACCTGATGAGCCGCGGGTTGGACCGGGAGCAGGCCGAGCGCCTGCTCGTGTTCGGGTTCTTCGACGAGGTGCTCGGACGAGTGCCGGGCGAAGGCGTTCGTTCACGAATCCGCGGGTCGATCGAAGCGAAGATCCAGGGCCGATGAGCGAGTTCCGAACGGTAGCCCGGTTGGAAGACGTTCCTGTCGATACCATGCTGCAGGTCGAGTTAGACGGGGAGAAGGTCGTCGTCGCTCACGTCGGAGACCGGGTGTTCGCCTTGCACGACCAGTGCACACACGAAGAGTTTCCTCTCTCGTCGGGCGAGCTCGTGGGCAAGCAGGTCACCTGCGTCCTGCACGGTGCTCGCTTCGACCTGGAAACCGGATCGCCGCGGGCCCTTCCCGCAGTCAGGCCGGTGAAAACGTACGAGGCCCGCGTGGAGGGCGAGGAAATCCAGGTCCGGATCGGCTGACGGTCCGGCCCCAGCGGAGCCCGGCCAGCATCAGCGCCAGGGGCGCACTCATGGAAACACCTGATTCCACCTCCGATCACACACCGGCAGCCGACTACGACATCGAGAGGATTCGGGCCGACTTCCCGATTCTCGGCCGCCTGGTACACGGCTTCCCCCTCGTCTACCTGGACAGCGCCGCCAGCTCACAGAAGCCCTACTCGGTAATCCAAGCGGTAGACGCCTACTACAGTGAGATTCACGCCAACGTGCACCGTGGGGCACACGAGCTGAGCATCCGGGCCACCGAGGCCTACGAGGGGGCGAGAGAGGTCGTGGCCGACCACATCGGGGCAGCCCCCGCCGAGGTGATCTTCGTGCGCGGGACGACCGAGGCCATCAATCTCGTCGCCTGGACGTGGGGGGCCGCGCACGTGGCCGAGGGAGACGAGATCCTCCTGACCAAGATGGAGCATCACTCCAACATGGTCCCCTGGCAGATCCTCGCGGGGCGGGCCGGAGCCGTCGTGAAGTACGTCGATGTGCGGCCCGACGGTTCGCTGGTGATGGAGGACTACGACCGACTGCTCTCCGACCGGACCTGCCTCGTGGCAGTGACCCACGTTTCCAACACGCTCGGGGTGGTAAACCCGGTAGCCGAGATCGCCCGGAAGGCCCGTGAAGCGGGGGCCGTGTGCCTGGTCGATGGAGCGCAGGCGGCACCTCACATGCAGGTCGATGTGCAGGCGATCGGCTGCGATTTCTACGCCTTCAGCGGCCACAAGATGCTCGCGCCAACCGGCATCGGGGCGCTGTGGGGCCGCAGGGAGCTGCTCGAGCACATGCCTCCCTGGCAGGGCGGCGGCGAGATGATCTCGGAAGTCCGGCTCGACGGATTCACCGCCGCGCCTCTGCCGCACAAGTACGAGGCGGGCACTCCGAACATCGCCGGCGCGGTGGGATTCGCAGAGGCGATTCGGTACCTGCAACGGACCGGACTGGAGCGAATCCACGCCTGGGAACGCGACCTGACCGCCTATGCTCTGGACAGCCTGGGCGCGGTGGAGGGGCTCGAGATCTATGGGCCGAAAGAGGACCGGGTGGGCGTGATCTCGTTCCGTTACGCCGACATCCACGCGCACGACCTGGCGACGATCCTCGACCAGAAAGGCGTCGCCATCCGGGCGGGGCATCACTGCAATCAGCCACTGATGAATCATCTCGGCGTGGATGCGACAGCACGCGCCAGCCTCTACCTTTACAACACGCGTTCGGAAATCGATGCCCTGGTCGACGCGCTGGGGCTCGCGGCGAAACTGTTCGGAGTGGCTTGAATGCCCGGTCACGGCAGCGACGGTCTGGAGCTCAGCTCCCTCCAGGATCTCTACCAGCAGGTCATTCTCGATCACTATCGGCGGCCCCGGAACAAGGGTCCGCTGGAGGGCGCCACCCACACGCTGACCCTCAACAACCCGCTGTGCGGAGACGTGATCGACCTGATGTTGCGGGTCGAGGGCGACCGGATCGCCGAGGTCCATTTCGAAGGCAAGGGCTGCTCGATCAGCCAGGCCTCGGCTTCCATGATGGGCTCCGTGCTCGAGGGCCAGACCATCCAGCAGGCCCTGGCGGTGATGGACACCTTCACCCGCATGTTGCACGGTGACATGGACGCGGCCGCCGACACGGACCTGGGCGACCTGCGTGCGCTGGCGGGCGTGGCGAAGTTTCCGGTGCGCGTCAAATGCGCGCTGCTCGCGTGGAATTGCCTGGACGAAATGGTCGGCCCCGGGGCCACGCCGTCGTGACGCTTCCCAGTGCCTGATCTTCTCACCGGCCGCGTTCTCCAGTTCACGGCCGGCGTGTATCGAATTCACACACCTGGCGGCACGTTCGATTGCTCCCTTCGTGGCCGTGCGAAGCGCGACGCCGGCGAGCGGGTGGCGGTCGGCGACCTCGTGACCTTCGAGACCCTCGAGGACGGAAGCTGCCGGATCACGGAGGTCCTGCCCCGACACAGTCGCCTGGCCCGTCACTCTCTGGCCAAGCGGCGCGAGCAGGTCCTGGCAGCCAACGTGGACCAGGTGGCAGCCGTGTTTTCTCTGAGCCGGCCCGACCCTGACGTCCGGCTGCTCGATCGTCTCCTGGCCGTAGCCGAGCTGCACCAGCTCCCTGCCGTCATCATCATGAACAAGACCGACCTGGCGGACGGCAACAGCGTGCCTCTCGAGTACATGGCTTACGCCGAGATCGGCTATGCGGTACTTCCCACGTGTGCGAAGACCGGCGCCGGGTTGGCCGAACTGAGGAGTTTGCTTGACGACCGAATCACCGTGTTCACCGGCCCGTCAGGGGTGGGGAAGTCCAGCATCCTGAACGCGATGATGCCCGACCTGGAACTGCGAGTAGGGGCGGTGGGTGAGCGATCGGGGAAGGGGAAGCACACCACATCGGCGGGTCTGCTGATTCCGCTTCCCGGTGGCGGATACCTCGTTGACACTCCGGGTATCCAGTACTTCGAACTGACGGGCGTGGATCCGGCCGACCTGGCGCATGCCTTCCGCGAGTTCCGGCCCCTCGTCGAGTTGTGCCGGTTCGCCGATTGCCGGCACCGGGCGGAGCCCGGGTGTGCGGTGATGGAGGCCGTCGCGGACGGCCGTGTCGCGGAGCACCGGCACGTCAGCTACCTCGCGCTGCTCGAAGCAGCCGAAGAAGCGCGGGGGTACGGGGGGTGACCGGAGAGTGGCCTGAGAGATTCCGCTCCGCTCTGGCGGACAGACCGGCAGACAGGATTCCGGAGACCGAGTGTGAAGTCCGGGCGGCCGTTACCCTGATCCTCCGCGCCTCGAAAACCGACCTCTCCGGAGCCGACGCGTTGTTCGTTCGCAGAGCCGAAGTGCCCGGTGATCCCTGGTCCGGCCACGTGGCGCTACCCGGTGGCAGGCGGGACCCGGACGATGCGGACCTGCTCGATACGGCCCGCCGTGAGACCTTCGAGGAGACGGGCCTGCGGCTCGAGCGGGCGGACCATGTCGGGCGCCTCGGGGAGATCCACCCGCGCAGCAAGCACCTGCCATCGATTTGCGTGACCCCGTTCGTCGCCTGGCTGGGGTCGGACCAGGAGATCCGACTCAACTACGAACTCACGGGCCACGCCTGGATCCCGGTCTCCGTACTGTCCGATCCACGGTATCGCTCCACGCTCGTACGTGAGGCGCCGTCCGTTCGGGAGTTCCCGGCCATCGACTACGAGGGGGACGTGATCTGGGGCCTCACCTTCGCGATCGTCGAGGACTTCCTGGCCGTCCTGTCCTCCGACTCCGCGCGCGACCGTTGAGTCGGGCCTTTCCGACCGCCCGTAGCCACCGCACCTTGCCCGCATGAGTACAGAGAACGAGCCGGCACGGAAGCTCGACGAAGGCCAGCCGGGGATCACGCACACGTTCACCGCCGTGATCGCCACCCTGGTCGTGCTCACCGTGCTGATGGTCACGATCCGGTCCCAGGAGCCCATCGGGGCCGGCATTTACTACGATGACGGGGCCTACCTCGCCCTCGCCCGCTCCATGGCCGAGGGTGACGGTTATGCGTACTCGAACCTTCCTGGAAACGTGCCGGGGGTGAAGTACCCGCCGGCGTACCCGGCCGTGCTGGCCGTCACGTGGAAGGCCTTCGGCCTGTACCCCGAGAACCTGACCGCTCTCAAGGCGCTGAACGCGCTATTCTGGTCCCTGGCTGCGGGAGGCACGTTCCTCCTGTTCGCTCGAGGAAATCGGAGGCGTGTGGCAGCCATTGGGCTGGTCACCCTGTACGCCTTTCTCACCGTGCCCTCGATGTCGGTGGCCACCGTCCTTCTGTCCGAGCCACTGTTCCTGTTCGCCTGCGTCGGAGCCCTCCTGATCGCGGCCGCGGATCCGGCGCGAGCCGGACCGGACATCGACGGCAGCGATCGCGCGAGCCGGTGGCCCGGCGGGGAGCTGGGCTGGGCCGCGGCAGCCGGACTGGCAGGGGCGGTAGCGTTTCTCACGCGCTCGATA
>JAMJQV010000295.1 GCA_023554435.1 Gemmatimonadota bacterium
CCCGAGGCGATGGCCGGCAGGAAGCGCTGCTTCACCTCGTCGCTGGCGGACACGATAATCGGCAGCGCTCCGAGAGCCGTGCTCGCGAAGGCCAGCGAGATGCCGCCGCACGCCTTGGACAGCTCTTCGGTGACCAGCACCATGTTCATGGTGCGGGAGTCGCCCGCCAGCCCGCCGTAGGCCTCGTCGATGAACACCCCGAACAGGCCGGCCTCGGCGATCTTCTCGACCACCGGCCACGGAAACTCGCCGCTGCGGTCGTACTCCGCCGCCACCGGCCGGATCTCGTTGTCGGCGATGGTCCGGGCGAGATCCCGGATCATCGCTTGCTCCTCGGTCAGTTGGTAATCCAGCACGGGGGGTCTCCTATGTGCGACCGCGGAGCCCTGCCGGCTCCGCGGAGGTAGTCGGGTAGCGGGAATCCGCCATCAGGTCCACAGCAGCGGATGCTGAACCGAGGCTTCACCGGCCTCGAACAGGAAGCGGACGAGGTTCTCAGGCACGAAGTCCGCGAACGATCCGACTTCGAACCATCCGTCGAGCGACCCCGGTCGGGCGAACTCGACCATGCGGACGGCCAGCAAGGCACCGTCGAGGTTCACGTCGCTCATGTGCACGGAGACCGTGTCTCCATCGGCCGAGGCCCGGAAGTCGCCCTCCGGATACAGCCCTTCGTACGTGTCCGCCAGCGTCTGAAGGTCCTCCGCCACCCCTGCCGCGTCATCCGCCGCGAACGTGACCTTTCCGTTCAGGCGGTGTTCCCATTCCGGAGTGGCAATTCGGACCTTCGGGGACCACGGTTCGCGGGCGGCGCCCGCGTAGTCGGGATGCGCCCACTGGATGTGAAGCGATCCACCGGCCTCGACTCGGACCCGAACCAGTTGCGTCGCTGGTTCTTCAGTGTGAACGAAGAAGTCGCCGCCCTCGACGCGGGATTGAAGCTCGTGGGGAATCTCGGACAGGATACGCACCAGCTCCACGGTCACCGTGGGAAGGATGGGCGCGGTGGACGGTTGAATATGACCGATCACGATCGCCCCCGTCTGGGGATCGTACTCGAGCCACTCGCCGGGGAGGGCCGCCAGGCGATTCTGTACGGCCGCCGGCAGCTGTCCGAGAATGACCCGGCCGTGGCACCCGGACTGGTAGGACATGCGCTTATCTGCCTCGCTGGAGCTAGTGGTCACGGGCCTTGGGCAGCCGCGAAATCGGTGAAGATCTTACAATCGCGCACGAGGCTGGAAAAGGATAACCTGTATACGGACTCACGGCGTGCGGCCTGTTCTCGACGTCGCAGCCACCCCTCAGCCGGCTACGTGCCATGCAGACAGCCTACTTCAACGGTGAGTTTCTAGCCCGGGACGACGTCCGCGTGTCTCCCGATGACCGGGGTTTCCTGTTCTCCGACGGGGTGTACGAGGTGCTGCGCGCCTACGGAGGCCGCCTGTTCGAAGTCGAGCGGCACATGGATCGCCTCGCCCGTAGCCTGGCGGCCATGCGAATCAGGGGAGTGTCCGCCTCCGACCTGGCTCCCATGTTCGAGGAGCTCCTGCACCGGAACGGTCTCTCGGCAGCGGACGCCCTCGTCTACCTGCAGGTCACGCGGGGAGCCGCCCCGCGGACGCATCGATATCCCGATCCCCCCGTGCCGCCTACAGTGTACGCGTATGCGTGGGCGTTCTCGCCTGATCACGCAGCCGAGGACGGGGGACGGGCCATCACGGTACCGGACCAGCGCTGGGCTCGCTGTGACATCAAGACCGTAGCGCTGATTCCCAACTGCATGGCCAACCAGGAAGCCCGTGACGCGGCAGCGACCGAGGCGATCTTCGTGCGGGATGGCGTCGCGCTCGAGGGCACGCATACCAACCTGTTCGCGGTGTTCCGGGGCGTGGTGCGCACCTCACCGCTGACCAACTACATCCTGCCGGGCGTGACGCGGGCCGTCGTGCTGGAGCTGTGTGGCGAGGCCGGCTTCGAGGTGGCCGAGGAGCCGATCTTCGTCGACGAACTGTACCGCGCCGACGAGGTGTTCATCGTCGGCACCACGGCGGAGGTCACACCGATCATCGACCTCGACGGCCGAGCGATCGGGAGCGGCCGGCCCGGGGAGATTGCGCTGCGGCTGGCGAGGATGCTGACGGCGCGGGCCCGTGGGGCCTGATCGCGCGGCCTGACCCGCGCGGAAGTCAGTTCGTGAACTCGCGAGGAGGATCCGGACGGCAGACACCTTCCAGACGTCCGTCGCCGGCGCTGTCGAGCGTCCAGCACTCCTCGTATACGGAGCAGTAGCAGATGCGCCAGGAGACGCGCCCGAAGCCGTCCGCCAGCTGTCTCTTGATGTCCGTCCATCCCCCGCCCACTTCGAACAGACGCGCCACAGTCTCGGCCGGCAGGACTTCCCCGTTGATCGGATTGACGCGGTAGATCGAATAGTCGATGCCGCTGTTCGACCCCACCAGGCGCTCGATCACGTCATCCCAGTCCTCGGCCGGCTCACCGTCGACCTCCACCTGCACCGACCTCACCACGGCAGGGCCGATCCCGTTGTTCGCGGCCTGGATCCCGAATCCGTCGGCGCTGTAAGACATTCCAACGTCCAGGTACGGCCACACCGAAGCGCGTTGGTCACCACGCATGACGGAGACTTCGTAGAAGGAGACGACCAGGGCGCACATGCTGATCACGACCGCCGAGACGGCGATCACGACGTTGGTGTCGAGGCGGATCCTCTTTGCCGGTGGGATTGGTGGTTCGGTCCCCGGTGTCTGTTTTTCGTTCACTCTCACCCTCGAACGGTAGAGCCATGGAATCCGTCTGGGACTACCCGCGTCCGCCGAGACTCGAGCGGACCGATCGCCACATTGTGATCCGGCATGCCGGCCGCATCGTCGCGGACAGTCGGCGGCCCCTTCGCCTGCTGGAGACGAGTCACCCGCCAGTGTACTACCTGCCACCGGACGATGTCGATGACACGCTCCTCGTACGGGCGCCGGGGTCGAGCTTCTGCGAGTGGAAGGGCCTGGCGGGGTACTGGGACGTGGTGATGGGAAGCGAACGCCTGGCGAAAGTCGCCTGGTCGTACCCCGACCCGGTCGCGGCGTACGAGGCGCTGAGGGACCACTTCGCCTTCTACGCGGGCCCGTTCGACGAGTGCACCGTGGACGGCGAGAAGGTCATCCCCCAGCCCGGGGGCTTCTACGGTGGGTGGATCACGAGCGACCTCGCCGGCCCGTTCAAGGGTGTCCCCGGATCGGGCGGTTGGTAGTCCGGCTCGGGGCCTACTGGTGAGGCAGGGGCCGGCGCCGGCCCCTGCCTCGAGTACCCGC
>JAMJQV010000296.1 GCA_023554435.1 Gemmatimonadota bacterium
ATGTCGAACGGTGGGTCCTTGCGCATCAGGATGACGTCCACGGCACCCAGGCGAGTGACGCGCGTATCCCCCAGCTCGAACCAGCTGGTCGGATCATCCGCGACTCGCACACGGGTCAGACGACCGAAGGCCCCCCCATCGCGCAGCCAGATGTCCTGCAGCCGCCCGCAGGAGATTCCCCAGCCCCGTCGCTGCGCTTCGAGCAGGAGCGCGAGGGTCGTGTCCTTGGAGGGATCAATGGACTCGATGGGGTCCATGATCACCGCCAGCTCGAGTCCCTTCAAGATGGCTCGTCCTCCCGCGGGATCAGGCTTCCTGCGTGGCCGGCGACCTGCGCCAGGGCCAGTGTCCGTACACCTCTAGCACCGTCGTCCAGCTGAGCGCGGTTCGAATGACGATGGCTATGGCCAGAATGCCCGCACTTCGCAAGGTGGGGTCCAGCGTGATGGTCTTAATGATGGTCGCGGCCACGAGGATCTCGAGCCCGATCAGCGTGACACGTCCGAGAGCCTTCCGGTAACGAGCGATCGCTGGCCTGGCCCCCTTGCGAACACCTCGACGCACGCAGTGATAGGTGGCGACGAGGAAACCGAGGATCAGCGCGCCGGCACCGGCGATCTCCAGCGATGCGACGACGAGGCTGAGCAACTGGCGTACCTCTTCAGGCATGGCTCTGCCCTCCAGCGGGATCGCTTGACGATTGCCACGGCCAGTGCCCCTCGATCTCCATACTCAGCGTCCAGCTCAAGATCGTCCGAGCGACCACCAGGAAAGCCAGGAAACCGAGCGATTGGAACGTCGGCTCCACGGTAATCGTCTCGATCACGTCCCCCACGACCAAAATCTCCAGACCAAGAGTCAGTGTTCTCCCCAGTTCGATCTTGAACTCCTGGAAATCCGTCTCCAGAGCGTCCCCCCGGTACCGGCGCGCATAGCGCACGGCGGCCACGAGGATCCCGACCACGATCACCGCCACAGCCAGCAGGCTGATCGCGTGACTGGCCTGTTCCAGGTATTCGAGAATCTGCTCACTCATCGGGATGGTTCGACTCCGCAATTCCAGAGTTCCAGGGACCTGTGGACTCCGTCAGACCTGTGGGGCCTCCCTCGCCGTGAGAGGGAGACCCCCGTCGTGCTTCTCTAGTCGCCCCCGGACCTGCTCGGCCAGCGCAGCGGCTTTGCCACGATCGGCTCTCTCGGCACCTTGCGCGCCGTCAGACCGTTCTGGCGCAGACGCCAGAAGAACTGGTTGAAGCGATCCTGTCCGAAGAACGGCTCACCGTTGAACGACATGGTCGGCACACCGCCCTGGCCGGTCGCCTGGAAATCGACCTGGTTTTGCTGCCAGACCGCGTCATACTTGTCGGGGTTGCTCTGGATATCCTCGATGACGTTGTCGTAATTCATGCCGATGCTGTTGACCGCATCGGCGACATGGAAGGGCCACTCGCCGAGTTTTGCTCTCGCTCCAAAAATCAGCGGCGATACCGCCAGGCAATACTCGAGCGCCTTGCCCTCCAACTCCGCGGCGTTGCCCAGTCTCACCAGCCAGGTGATGTAAGGCTGATGACTCAACGGGGCGACCGCCTGGCTCGACCCCGGCGGCCAGACGTCGTTCACGATCGGGTCCGGGCTGGCAAAGCGGAATGGAATCCCTTCGTACCGGCCCGTCCGCGCCGCATCGTACTGGGAGTAGTAGAAGTAGTACCATCGTCCAGCGAGCGACGATTTTCCGCCGGACCCGCCGGACGCAGACGTCCGTGCGGCGATCGGAAAGATCACCCTGAAGTTGACGTTGACGTTGTAGTTTGAGTGGAGATAGACAAGCCGATACAGCGCGAGGTAGCTGTAGGGGCTGCGCATCGAAAAGAAGACATCGACTTCAAGCGGGTCCTCCTCGGTGACGATCTTCCTGTTGGGGATGGGGAAGGGCTTCTGCGCCTCATGGTAGCCGGTGTCAACGTGAGTCCACACCCAGTTGTCTTTGGGCGGGTTCATGGTCGTCACGTCCGGGATCGGCGGCATGTCTGGCACGACGTCGCGGGCGCCAGGCGCTTCGTAGGAAGCGTCGAGGTTGTCCCAGTCCGGTTCTTTGTCGGCGGGCGGTGGCGGTCGGTTGTCCGGTTCGGTTGCCATTGTTCCTCCAGTCAGGTGAAATGTCTACGGCACGATCATCTGCAAACCTGGATAGTAGTCCAAGCGCTTCGCTATGCTCCCATCGGGCGTGTACCAGAACGGCGAGGACCAGGCCCTCTCCTGGATCGTCGCGGGTACGTCCTCCAGCGGCGGGATGCCGAGGACCTTGGCGTCATAGGTCGACCAGCGCGGGGTCGGGATCTCGATGACCCGCACATAGTACACGGCGTGATGCGACGGCTCAAAATCCGGATCCGTCCACACCACGCTGAGCTGGGCATCGCCAATCGTATTCGTGTAACTGGCATCGGGGATATCGACCGTGTTCCCCACCGGAGGCAGCTTGCCCGTATCGGGATCGGGCTGGCGGCCGTCGGACCACGCGACGTCGTAGATCTGCTCGCGGGGTTGTCCGTTCTGGTACCAGCCCTTCACGATCTGGATACGGTCGAGGTTGCCGCTCACCGGGTCCTTCATGGCCCACACCATGATTGTCGGTGCGGTCGCGTCGGCCGGCATGGCCGGGAGGTCCTGGCCGATCGGAACGCCGCCCGCGTAGCCGCGGGACACCCAGTCATCGCTCGCCAGGTCGGCAGCCGTGAAGCCCCAACCGCCGAACGCACGGAGCCGGATCAGTGGGCCCGACGTTCCATAGGTCTCTCTGCGCTGGATCGCGTCGAAGATCCCTTCGCGCGTGTTCTCGTCGGCCCATACCCCGGTGGCGCCGGGCGTGCCGAAGTTCTTCGGCGCTTCGCCGGCGACCGTGGTCGGGGCGGTCAGACGGATCTCGGGCGTCTTGTCCGTATTGCCGTGCACCCCGGTATAGTTGAACTCCTCGTTGTCGGAGGCAGCGTCGTGCGAGTCCGCGCCCGCCACGACCCCGAACTTGAACGGGTTGGCGCCTATCATCTCCTGGAACCCGACGCCGTCGATCAGGGCCCCACGCACGTAACTCTTGTCGATCTTGCCCAGGACTCCACCGGACCCGAGCAGGTGGACGAATCCCGTCTCGAAGTCGGCGAACTCATCGAACGGCGCCAGGGCGGGATGCGTCTCCGAGGCGCCCTTGGTCTGGACGATCTCGACGCCCGGCGAGTTGCGGTTGTAACGCTCGGCCCATTTGGCGTCGATCGGAGTCCCGTATGACGTGGTGGTGGCGAACATCCGGCTATCGCTGACGTTGGAATTGTGCGGAATCGAGAAGTTCTCGTGGCCCAGGCCGCGCTGGATCTCCTGGTACGTCCACAGATCCTCGCGCCGGAAGGAATCGAACGCGGAGAACACCGCAGGGGGTCCGGCCGAATCCCGGAAGAACACGTTGTGGTGGAGGTTCATGGAATTCGGCTGCGATGACCACTCGAACGCGATCAGAGTGGTGAATTCCCCCGGCTCGTAGTGCCGGTTGGCCGCTTCCTTCTGCGCCTCCCAGGCCTGGGCCATCACGGCTGGATCGACCAGGTAGGGAATCGGGATCCCCGCGGAGCCCGAGCTGATGATCTGCTGAAAGGCCGCCTCGCCCTCGCCTGCCGCGATCAGCTTACCGATAGGCGTGTCCCGAAGGTCACTGTCCGGGTCGAGCAACAGCGGCATCATCCCGAGGTACTCGGCGTGATCGGTCACGGCGCACCAGTCGTACGGCGTGCCCTTCTGGATCATCTCGCCTGTGGTGCTCTTCTTGATCGCCTCGCCCTTGCAGAAGGCGTACGCGTCGTCCGGCGTGTTGCGCGTGCCGAAGGAGAACGCGTCCGGCGAGTTCGTGGTGTGCAAGTGCTGCTCACCGAAGTAGACCTGGCGATCCGCCGGGTCAGGGGCGTCCTGAGCCAGGCCGATCCCGGGCTGCCAGAGAAGGGCGGCGAGCAGCAGTGTGCGGATCGTCATGACTTTCGTCTCCGTCATAGGTCAACATTCTCGTTGAAGCCGGGGGCACTTCATCGCCATGCTTCGGTCAACCGGTCACTTGGCCGGCGTGTACCAGATCGGCGAGCTCCAGGCACGCTCCTGGATGGTCGGCGGTACGAGCGTCGGAAGCGGCAGGTTGTTTCGCGCCGCATCATACGTGGACCAGCGTGGGGTCGGGATTTCGAGCACGCGCACGTAGTACGCGGTCGGCACGCTCGCATCGAAATCCGGATCGGTCCACACGGCGCTCAGCTCGGGATCGCCGATATCGTTCGTGTAGGTGGCCGCAGAGATGTCGACCGTATTCCCGACTGGCTCCACGGATCCGTCGTCAGCAACCGTCCGTTCGTCGGATAGCGCCACGTCGTAGATGTGCTCGTGGGGGGCGCCGGTCCTCAAGTCGCTCCACACCTTGATGATCTGGATACGGTCCAGGTTGCCGCTCTCCGGGTCCTTCATGGCCTTGACCATGATGGTCGGACCGGTGGCTCCGGCGGGCATCGCCGGCAGGTCCTGGCCCATCGGCACTCCTCGCGAATAGCCCTCGGAAACCCAGTCATCACTCGCGAGATCGGCGGCCGAGAAATCCCAGCCCGCGAAGTAGCGAAGGCGGATCAACGTACCGGAGGTTCCGTACGTCTCCTTGCGCGCGATCGCGTCAAATATGCCTTCTCGCGTGTTCTCATCGGCCCACACGGCGGTCGTCGCGGCGGAGCTCACCACCGGATTCGGCTCGCCACTCGGACTCGGCGACTCGTCGAGCCGCTTCTCCGGCGTAGGGTCTACCACGCCATGCGCCCCCTCATACCCAAACTCCTCGTTGCCCTGATAGCCCGAGTGGAAGTCCGCGCCGGCGACGAGTCCGTACTTGAACGGGTTGTAGCCGAGCTGCTGCTCGTACTTCATCCCGTCGGCCAGCGCCTGGCGGAAGAAGCCATACTTCACGGCGCTAGGCATGCCGACGTTGATCATGTTGGAGAAGATCTCGAACTCGGCGAACTCGTCGTTCGGCGACAGCAGCGGGTGGGCATCCGACTGACCCTTCGTCTGGGCGATCTCGAAGGCCGGCTCGTTGGCCTGCCTCCGCCGTGCGTAGCGTTCGTCGATCGGTCCGCCGTGGAACTTGTTCGGCGAGAACATCCAGCCATCCGACACGTTGGAGTTGTGCGGAATGGCGAAAGCCGGGATGCCCGAGTTCCTCTGAATCTCGAGATACGTCCACAGGTCCTCCGGATTCTGGGAATCGAAGGAGGAGAAGGGCACCACCGGGGGCGTCTCCCGGAAGAACACGTTGCGGTGCATGTTCTGTCCGTTGGGAATGGAGGTCCACTCGTACCCGTACAGCGTCGTGAACGTACCGGGCTCGTAGAACTGATCGGCCACTTCCACGAACTTGGCCCAGTTCCCGGTCAGGAGCTCCGGCGTGATGTACTCGGGCATCGGGTTGTTCGTCAGCAGCGTCCCGATCAGCCCCGACACGTACTTGGCGGCCGCTTCGCTGTCGCCACCGATGATTCCGGCCGTGAATCCCTTGGCGAACTCGGACTGCGACAGCGGATCATCGGGATCGGTGAGCTGCTTGAGGACGCCGTAGTACTCCGAGTGGTCGGTGATGGCCACGAAGTCGTACGGCGTGCGGCGCTGGATCGTCACGTTGTTGTACGTGAGCGTGATGGCCTCTCCCCGCCCGTACCGGAACGCGTCCTCCCAGGTCTGGTGGGGGGCCACCGTGAATCCGTCGAACGAGTTCTGCGTGTGCATGTGCTGCTCGCCGAAGAACACCTGCCGGTCGGCCGGATCCTGCGCCCGCAAGGAAGTGGCGGACATTGCGATAGCGGCGATCACGAGGCTCAAATTCCTAAGCATCTCTCTCTCTCTTCGATGTCTCCGACACAGTCCTCGGCGTGACTATTTCGGCGCCTGCGGGTAGATGAGGTTGAGCTGTATTCGGACCTGGCTGTCCGCGCCGCTCTCGGGGTGCTCCGAGTTGTAGTAGTACCCGGCCAGGAGGTTCACGGGACGGCTCCCGAACATCAGGACCTTCGAGAGCTGGGCTCCCCAGGGGACCGTGCACTGCTCCCCGGAGTCGGCTTTCCAGTTGCAGGTTATGATCGGGGCCGTGCCCAGCGCCCAGCCCTTACCGAGGTTGTAGTTG
>JAMJQV010000297.1 GCA_023554435.1 Gemmatimonadota bacterium
AAGTACGGCAGGAAGCCGAACGCCACGATCACCAGCGTAATCGCCGCCATCCATTCGTAGCTCGCGATCGCGAGACCGACGTGGCTCGCCGCGTTGCCGCTCATGCCCACGAACTGCTCGGTCGAGATGTTGGAAGCGATCAGTGAGAAGCCGATGAGCCACCACTTCAGGTCGCGTCCGGCGAGGAAGTAGTCCTCGCTTCCCTTCTCGCTCCGGCTCTGGTACAGGCCGATGGAGACCACGGTGACCACGAAGGCCACGAAGATCAGGATGTCCCAGGTGGAGATCTGAAAGGACTCAGGATTCATGGATAGTTTCCGGATCAGGGGTTGGTAGGATCCGCCACATCAAAATTCGACATTCACTTCCTGGCCCGACGAAGCGATGAGGGCGGACCTGAACAACGACTGCGAGCGAGGCCCCGGGAACCAACGGCGTGCAATGTGGACGGCCCCTACAGCGGTGCCGCCTCCGGGCCGATCCGATCCATCACGATCAGGAGCTTGGCGGGAACTTCCTGTCCGTTACCCGAGAAGTCCCAGGTCAGACCTGCCGTAAGGCTGAGCGCTGCCTGGTCGTCCTGGTGGAACACTTCCCCGGAAGTGACGCTGCCATCCGTCGTCAGCATCGTGTCCGTGCCGTCGATCTCCATGGTGCCCCCGATGACCTGCGGATCTCCGTCCGGCGGAATCAGGGAGAGCGTGAACCGGCCGTCCCCGGGTGACACGAAGGTCACCGTGTAGCCTTCCTCGACGAGATCGAAGTTCCCCAGCTTGTACCCCGCGAGATCCTCGACACGCGCCTCCGAAGCGACCCAGGCGCCCTCCAGGTCGGTGATCTGCACCTCCGTGGCCGACTGGCAACCCGCAGCGACCAGCAATATCGACACCACGGCCAACCGGTTCATCCCGAAACTGCGGCCGAATATCATGAGTTCCCTCCGTGCCAGACTGAGCCCACTGCGACCCGCATGCAGGACAATACTAGGGGCTGGAGGGTCGCGCGAGGTGCTCCAAAGCCGGGGCACCCGATGACTGACTTCCGGCCGGGAAACGGATCCGGATGCCCACGGGGTGGTGATCCGAGTGGAAGCGATCCTCCAGCCGGGCATGGCTCGAATTCAGCGTCATGGGGGCGCCCGCGTAGCCTCTTCGAAACAGGATGTGGTCCGTCGGGAACGCCCCGCGCGTCGGTTGGCTGAGCGGGTCCGGTGAGTCGGGAAACGAATCCCGCAGCCGCAGCAGAGTCGTCTCGGAATTCGACCAGGTGTTGAAGTCACCGGCCAGCAGAACCGACAGAGGCCCGCTGATGGAGTCTGCGTTCGCCGAGTCGGCAGCTTCCACCTGCTCCAGGGCATCGACCACCGCAAGACCCTGTCGAAGCCGAGAGCCGTTTCCGGTGACCAGCATGCGGGCGGGTGGGGGGGCGCTCGTGAAATGCACGTTGACGAGCCGCAGGCCATGGCCGGAGGCGGCCCGGACGGTCGCCCCGACAGCCACCCGTCGAGCGGCCTCATACGGAAGCTCGATGAACCACACATCCGACAGGGGGAGGGTGGAGAGGATCGCCACCCCGCGATCTTCACGTTCACCGCCTCCGGCCGCGTGCCCGTTTCTGGAGGCGGCCACGTAGGCCAATGACAGGCCGCAATCGCGGGCGATGTCCACGATGTCGGTCCGGTCGCCTGGCCGCGCTTCCTCGGCGGCGGCGCGCGGAACGAGGCCCGGATCTTCGGCCTCGGGTACGTCGCCCGACTGGCGGAAGCCCTCCTGCACCAGCAAAACGAGGTGTGTGGCCTCCGGCCTCAGCGTGGACCCGGGACCGGCACATCGCAGGAATGCCTCTTCGGCAAGGAACCGCCTCACGTCTCCGCCACCCGCCGCTACGTTCCACGACCACACGGTCAGATCGCCGCCAGGCTTCCCGGTCCGCAACTCGAGAAACGACCCGCTGGCCTCGAGTTCGACCACCGGAGGACCCACGGTCAGACACCAGTCTTCGAGGCGGGAATTGTCGCCAGCCTCGGTCGGGAAGTACCACGCCGGGCCGTCGGAGCCGGGACAGGTGCGGCCGGGAGGGAGCTCGTGCGTCATCTGGTGCGAGGGCATGCACGCGGCAAGCGCCACGCTCACGAATGCGGCTGTAAGTGCGGGGTGAACCGATCCGTACTGCATCAGAAGCCCACCGTCAGCGGCAGCACGAGACTGAACTGCGGAGAATCCTCGCCCCCAGCCCCAATTCCCCGCACCAACCACTCGGCAATGCCTCCGAGGGCCATACCCGCGGCAGCGGCTCCGATGAGATCCGGAGTGTCGAAGCCGTCCAGCAGGGCGGAGGCCGCGAGGCCGATCGCGGAGCCTCCAAGGAGGCCGATCGCGGAGCCGAGAGGCGCCGCCCCTATGGAGCCGCCAAGCAATCCGACCACCGCCACGTCCTGCCATCCGAAGCGTTCAGCCGCGGACTTGAGAACCAGGCCGCCAACCACCCCGGCGGCGAAACCGATCCCGGCGCCCACGGCCGCGTCGGACAGCTGATCCGAGTCGGAGGCGCCGAGCATGGCACCGCCCGTGAGGCCCAGCACTCCGCCGCCGATGGCGCTCCAGCGCACGCACGCGGGCCCCGGCCGTGACTGGGTGCACGGAACGAGAGATCCGACGAAGGCCAGGGTGGCCCCGGAGGACAAACCGAGCGCTCCCCCGGCCACGGCAGCGGCGGTCGAACCGGACTGCTGAGCAACACACACCGTCGGTCGAGCCACACTCGCACAGGTGAGCAGTAGAGCCAGCCGGGCGAGCGCCGAAACTCGCTTGCGCCAGGTTGCCCGAGTAGCTAGATGCAATCTATCTATCCAGTTCCGGTGGATCTGATCCTCTCCTAGAGGAGACCATGGTCGGCGTACTCCGGTTTTTCAAGCTCGGTATCGCGTCATCGGCGGGCGCCGCGTTCCTGCTCGCCGCGAGCCCATCCCCTGCCACGGCGCAGGTCGATTTCGGCTTGACGGGCGGCCCTACGATCGCTGATTTCTCCGGAACCTATGTCGATCACTCGATAAGCACATGGGGAATCGTAATCGGTCCCTATTTCGAGTGGCATTTCTCGCCCCATTGGTCCGTGGAAGCCGGATTCATGATGGCCCAGATGGGGGCCTTCGAAGTCGTGACTCCCCTCGAAGAGGAGGCCTACGACTATCGTACATCGAACCTGCAGATCCCGATCGCCGTGAATTTCCGCACCCCATTCTTCGGCGAGACCTGGGGATTCCGCGCCTTCGCGGGTGGCGCGCCTGTGATCAATTCCGGGTGTGACGTGAAACCGTCCACGCAGTTCTCCTTCGATACGGAGTGCAGTGCGGATACACCTGGTGGCGAGATCGCGAGCAGCGACCTCTTGATCCAGTTCGGCATCGGCGTCGACCGCATCTTCAAGGGCGGCTCGGGACTCGGATTCGACGCCCGGTACTCGGTCGGCACGAAGAACCTGTGGTCGGAGGCCGAGGCGAACGGTCTTACGGCGAAGAACGGAGTGCTGGACCTCAAGCTCCGGTTCTGGTGGCCGCTCGAGGGGCCACGATCATGAGGCGGCCGGCGGTGCGGATCCTCGTGGCGACGGCCGGTATGTGTGTGGCGAGCCTCGCTCTCGCGTCCGGCGCTACGGCACAGGACCACGGCAACCCGGACTCGTTCTGGCGCGCATCGGCCTATCTCTGGTTCGCAAACATCGACGGCACCAACTACCTCGGCGATTCGACGGTAGTCGTGGGTGACACGAGTGCCTTGCGTACCAGCTTCGCCGGGTTGGTGGAGGCCGGAAAGGGCCGGTTCCGAGGCGTCGGGAAGTTCTCGACCACGAGCCTGTCCGCCAGCGGCCCGCTCGACGGACCGGGTGTCCCCGATGGAACGGAAGTCGACTACGACTTCACATGGACCATGGCGACGCTGCTGGGGACCTGGCAGGTAGGCACGTTCGAGTCCAGCCAGGCCCTGAAGCTGTCGGCAGGGCTGCGCTATGTGCACCAGAGTCAGGATCTGGCGGGAAGCGCAGGCGCCGTCACGCAGGATTGGGTCGAACCCGTCGCGGGTGCGGAGTACTGGGTAGAGATGGGCGGGCCATTCTGGGTGTCCGTGGACGGCGACCTGGGAGGGTTCCTGTTCGGCTCGCAGTTCACGATGCGCGTGGGCGCGGAGCTGGGCATCCACGTTACCGGTCCCGTACACCTGTCGTTGGCCTTCGACTATCTGCAGACCGAGTACGGCGAGAAGGGCGCGGCGTACCGATGGGACGAGGGCGTCAGCCAGGGCTGGTACTTCGGCCTCACGGTGAAACAATGAGTACCGTGCGAGGGCTTCGGGCGCTGATCGCGGTCTCCGCAGCATGCCTGGCGACGGCGTGGCCGGCGCAGGCGCAGGAAGCATCGCCGGCTCCAGACCTGACCAGGGATCCTGGCCTGACCGGTGATGCCGGTCCGGCCGCCGATGCCTCCCTGCTCCGGAGCGTTCCACCGCTGGCGCTCCGCCCGATCGGCTCCTATGGCCCGATCCCGGTGCGTCCTGCTGTGGACCCGCCGGCCCCAGCCGGCGATGACGTGTTCTGCTGCGACCGCCGCCATTTCTGGC
>JAMJQV010000298.1 GCA_023554435.1 Gemmatimonadota bacterium
CTCCTGGGCACGTCTACGAATCTACAGGCCCGTAATCCGGTATACCTTCACGTACTGGACCTCGAACTCGTCCCGCCACACTCCATAGAACCGGTCGCCCTTGAGCGAGAACGGGGTGAACCGCTCGGGCATCGTCACGAAGCCCATGAAACGGCCGTCGGCGTCGAACACGTCCCAATCATCCGATCCCTGGTCGAGCAGCGGGTTCCAGTTCTCCTGCTCGTCCTCGGTCATGTCGCTCGGGATGCCGATCCGCTGTACCCACAGGCTCTGCCCGGGGCCGTTCCGCATCTGGGTGAAGGCCGGAAAGACCTCCTCGTAGCTGATGCCCTGCCGGATCCCGTCAAGCGCCTGCGGGGGCACTCCCTGCTCCGCCATCAGTCCCATGATCATCTCCGTGATGATCTCCTTGTCCCGCTCGGACACGGGGATCGGCTCGCCAGGCATGGTAATGACCCTGGTCACGCTTCCGTCCGGCCCGGTCACGTTGATTCGGTAGTCGCTGTTCATCGCGTGCACGAAGGTGCCGTCGGTCAGCAGCGTCCACATCGGTTCCGGCGCGAAGAAATGGAACTCGGGCAGTCCTCCGCCAAACGAGAACGTCTCTCCGCGCGGAGGCGTGAGGAGCGTGTCCACGATGGTGCCGTCATACGCCTGCCGGGCGATCAAATCCGTGTTGACCACGTCCTGGTTCGGCAGGTTCAGCGCCCTTCGCTGCACCGCCAGGATGCCCGAGTTCGATATCTGCCAGCGCATGGGGATGCCTTCCTCGAAGCTGAGAGGGAAGCTCGTGCTCTCTCCCTCGCCCAGGAGGATGACGTTGACGCGCTGGTTTCCGGCATCGGGGACGATCACGGTGTCCGCGGCGCCGACCATGAGCATCGCGGCGCCCGGGCCGAATTCGCCCGGTCCCGATCCGGCCTGGCCCACCGTCCGCTCGAACACGCCGTCGGCCGAGAACACCTTGACGTGCTGTGCCTGGTTGTCCAGCACCAGGATTCGCCCGTCGGAGGTGACATCCAGCCCCGCGATCTGCCCGAACTGGTAGTCGGGATCGCCAGCGGCCTCACCGATGCTCAGGACCTCCTCGAAGCCCCACGCCTCTCCCTCGCCCCAGATCGGCTGCAGCGAGTTTCGAACGATCTGTACTCCGGCGCTGTCTTCCACGGTGCCGGACCACTCGGCTCCACCCTCGGCTCCTCCTCCGCAGGCTGCCGCGAAGAGTACGGCGCCGATCCACGCAAATGTCTTTCTCATCACGTCCTCATCTGTGACTTGGATGGCCTGTGCGACGCGCTAGGCGGTCGCCTCGAGGCCCACGACTCTCATGACCCGCACATACTGTACGTCAAACTCATCACGCCAGATTCCGTATACGAGGTCGCCTTCAAACGTGACCGGCTGGAATCGGTGCGGTACGTCGAGCACACCAAGATAGCGGCCTTCGGCGTCCAGGATATCCCACTCCGTTGCGCCCAGGTCGAGAAGCGGATTCCAGGTTTCTCGCTCCTCCGCCGTCATGCCGGTCGGCTCCTGCACACGCTGCACCCACAGGCTCCCGCTCGGGCCGGGCATCATCTGGAGGAACGCCGGGAAGAACTCGGCGAAGTTGAAGGTCGACTTGACGATCTCCGCCTGCTCCGGCGGCACGCCCTGTTCCTCCAGCAGACGATCCACCGTCTCCATGAAAAACTCGATGTCCGCGTCCGTGACCGGTTTTCGTTCGACCGGCACGCTCACGATCCGGCTCAGGGTGCCCAGGGCATCGAACATGCTCAGCCGGAATACGTCGTTCACCCCGAAACACAGTCCGTCGTCTCCCACCATGGACCACACGGGCTCGGGCGAGAAGATCATGCGGATCGGTTGTCCGTCGTCGCCGAAGGTGAAGGACTCGCCGCGCGCCGGCGTCAGCAGCGTGTCCATGATCTCGCCCGAATAGGATACCGTGGCGATGAGATCGACGGTCTCGCGCTGTTCGGTGTTGGGCAGATTCAGAGCCCGGAGTTGGTAGACCAGGTCTCCGGTCTGGGTCATGTCCCAGCGAGCGGGAATGCCCTGTTCGAAACTCATGCGGAAGTCGGCAGGCTCCGACCCATCGGACTTCAGAATGTTGACCCGCTGGTTCCCGAGGTCGGGCACGATCAACGTATCGCCGCGTCCGATGAGAACGGGACCGACCCCCGGGCCGAATTCGCCCGGACCCGAGCCCGCCTGTCCGATCGTCCGCACATACGCCCCCGCCTGGTCGAACAACTTGATGTGCTGTGCCTGTTGATCCACCAGTACGATCTGTCCGTCGGCGGTAATGGCGATGCCGGCGATCTGGCCGAACTGGTAGTCCGGGTCGCCCGCGGCCTCGCCGATCGTCATCACGTCTTCCAGGACCCAGGCGTCACCTTCGCCCCACAACGGCGTGAGCGAGTTCTTCACCAGTTGCACGCCCGCGCTGTCCTCTACCGTCCCGGCCCAATCGGCCGCTCCGCCTGCCTCGCCTCCGCAGGCCGCGGCGAACATCAATGCCGGAACGAGAATCCATGTGCTACGCATGACCGATACCCTCCCTGGGGAGCACGAGTCTATCATTGCGAGGCGGCCGGAGGCCGTCCCGGCAAGGGGTCTGTCCACTACTGAACGGCGGAATTCCGCCGCCGGCTACATTTCGAACTACACGTCAACCGCCGTATTCATCGCCTTCCGGGTCGTTGATGGCCGGTCCTCTACGGGTACAGTCGGTCGATGGTCCACCCGGCGCCGTCCCGTGTGAAGCGAAGGCGATCGTGGAGGCGGTTGGCTCTCCCCTGCCAGAACTCGATCGTCTTCGGGATGACCCGGTATCCGCCCCAGAATTCGGGCAGCGGCACATCCCCGGACGCGAACCGTGCCTGCGTTTCCCGGAACTTCCGCTCCAGCTCGTTGCGTCCCCGCAGGACGGAACTTTGATCCGAGGCCCACGCCCCGATTCGGCTCCCGCGCGGCCGGCTGTCGAAATAGGCCTGCGATTCCTCGGTGCTCGTCTTCTCGACCGCACCGTTGATCCGGACCTGCCTCTGCAGAATCGGCCAGTGGATCGCGAGGGCTCCGTACGGGTTTTCCGCTATCTCGAGGCCCTTTCGACTGTCGTAGTTCGTGTAGAAGACGAATCCGCGGTCGTCCGCCGCCTTGAGAAGTACCTGGCGGACCGACGGTTTGCCGTCGGCGGTGGACGTGGCCAGGGCCATCGATTCGGGAAGGTAGAGGCCCGCCTCGCGCGCCTCCCGAAACCACCGGTCGAAGAGGGTGAAGGGATCGGTGCCCGCCTCTTCTTCGGTCAGGCCGCGCACCACACCTTTGCCGGTGGTGAAGAAGGCTTTCAGGGTGGCTCGGATGGACATCGGCCGGGCTTCTTTCAAGGCTGATCGGGTGCTCGCCGTCGGGCGGATTCGCGTGCACGAAACTACACGCTGCACACCTGCTGCGCGACGCCGCGCCGCCCGGTGGACGTCTTGCTCGACTTGAGTTTGAGGCGCGCGCAGCTTGCCCGTACGGTTCGGGATATCTAATCTCTACAGGCTCACGAGGCACCGGCCCTGGCCCCAGCCGGACTTTCCCGGGAGCCGCAAATGCCATCCCTTCTCGAGCGGCTGCGCGACGCCCTGGCGCCGCGCTACGAAATCGAGGCCGAGGTCGCCTCCGGCGGCATGGCCACGGTCTTCCGCGCCGTTGACCAGTCCCTCGGTCGGGTCGTGGCCGTCAAGGTGCTCCGCCCGGACATGGCGACCGCCACGGGCGAAGCGCGGTTCCTCCGGGAAGCCCGCACGATGGCGTCGTTTTCCCACCCAAACGTCGTTTCCATCCACGACGCCGATCAGCGAGACGGGCTGTCGTTCTACGTGATGGACCTGGTCGAGGGCGAGACCCTTCGTCAGCGACTCGAGCGCGGCCCCCTCGACGGGCGGGACGCCTTCCGGCTCGGCCGCGATCTGCTCGCGGCCCTCGATCGTATCCACGCGGCCGGGGTCATTCACCGCGACGTGAAGCCGTCGAACATCTTCCTGGTGGACGGGCGGGCCCTCCTGGCTGATTTCGGGATCGTTCACGTCGAAGGGGCGACCGACGAGACACTGACCAGCGAAGGGCAGGGGCCTGGCACCCCGGCGTACATGTCCCCCGAACAGGCGAAGGGCGAGGCCGCATTGCCCGCTTCCGATCTGTATTCCCTGGGCTTGGTCCTGTACGAGGCAATGGCGGGGAAGCGCTGGCCTTCCCTGGCGGCGCCGGAATCCGGGGATTGGAGCCTGATTCCTGTTGCCTCCCGGCCCGTGCTCAAGAAGGCGCTGGCCTTGAATCCGGCCGAGCGTTGGGGCAGCACCTCTGAGTTCCGATCGGCCCTGAGGACCCGGGCGCCGTGGATACGCGTGCCCCGTCGGGTGGCGATCGTGGCAGTGCTGACCATCGCTGCCCTGGCGTGGTGGGCCCTCGGTAGCCCCTGGTCTCCGCGCCCCCAGTTTCCACCTCCCCCTGAGGCTCTTCTCGACGTGGCCGTGTTTCCGTGTGACGCGACAGAGCCGCAGGACCTGGAGTTGGGCGCGAGGATCGGATGGCGAGTGAACCTGAACCTTGAGGATCTTCCGGGAATCACCAAGGCGAGCACGCAAGGGGCGATGTCTCACTACGAGAGGCGCGGTGGCGATCTCTCCGGCGGGGACTGGGCCACCGCGTTGAACTCGTCGCATGCCGTCCGTTGCGTCATCGATCGAACTGAGGACGGCCTGGATGTAGACCTTCGGCTGCTGGACGACTCCGGCAGTCCCGTGGAGTTCGAGACGTTCTCTGTTTCGGGCAGCACGGAAGAGGCAACGCTCCGGCAAGCTGCGGTCGAGATTACGATTCACGTTCTCGACGCCCTGGCTCCCGGGGGGGTCACCGTGGCAGAGGAGCAGGTGGACCGATTCGCCGGATACCCGATCGAGGCCTTGCGGCCCTTCTTCTGGGGCGACTACCACCTGCGCCGGGGAGCCTGGCGCTCGGCTGCCGAGAGCTACGATGAGTCGCTGGCGGCCGATCCCACGTTCACGCTTGCGCACCTGCGGCTCGCCGAGGTCCACCGGTGGATCGCCCGGTTGCTTTCCGTGCTCCGGCGCCAGGCCGCACCCATGGAGGCCCAGCGCGAACGAGATGACGATGCCCCTGGAGCGACGACCCGCGCGGCGACATAGATATCTGACTGCACCGGTTCGGCGGAC
>JAMJQV010000299.1 GCA_023554435.1 Gemmatimonadota bacterium
CCACAGGTTTATCGCAGCGGCCGCGATCGCAACCGTCTGCTTGCCAATCGCCTTTCTCGTCCTCGGGGGCACCACGCGGGAAGCCACCGGGCAGGAGGCAGCGGCGACGGCTGCCCCTCAGGAGGCCCCGGCCAGGATCGACCCGATCAAGCCGCGTACTCCCACCGGGCAGACGGCCGACGAAGCCATCGCAGCTCACGCGAACGCGACCGAAGGTCCCGAGCAGCCGATCCCCTTCAGCCACCGGTTCCACACGCAGGAACTCCAGATGCAGTGTGAGTACTGCCACGGGAGCTCGGATCAGACGGCCGTAGCCGTGATGCCTTCCGTCGACCTTTGCATGGGATGTCACCGCATCGTGGGCGCCAACCTGGAGCCGATACAGCGACTCCGCGGTTACTACGACTCCGGCGAGCCGGTTCCCTGGGAGCGCATCTACACGGTGCCTGGCTTCGTCCAGTTTCCACACCGAGCGCACATCCGCAGCCAGGTGGAGTGTGAGGAGTGCCACGGCAAGGTCGAGGAGATGGACCGGGTCTACAAGTACTCCTCACTCAAGATGGGCTGGTGTCTAGACTGCCACTGGGATGTGGGTGAGGAGACGGACGTGGCGACGGACCGGCTGCTGATCGAGCAGTTCCCGCCGCCCGAGACACCCGACGAGCGCCAGCCGATCGGACTCTATCCGCGTCGACTGGATCAGCAGTACGGGGCCAACCGCGGCCCGATCGACTGCTTCGCCTGTCACTATTGATCACGGACCACGACCGAATGAATGACGGCGACGTGAAAGATAGCGGGAACGGAACGACGGCCGTGGAGAACACGGGCGAGGGTACGACCCGACGTCAGTTCCTGAAGGTAATGGGCGTTGCGGGTGCCGGGGCGGCAGCCGCCGCGTGCGGTCCACCCGACAACGGTGACAAGCTCATCCCATACCTGATCCCGCCCGACGACATCGTGCCGGGCACGAACGTGTCCTACGCGACCCTGCTGACCGGTGCGGGACCCGAGCCCCTCGCCATCCACGCCAGCGTGCGTGACGGCCGGGTGATCAAGCTGGAGGGCAACCCCGGACGGAACTCGGTCGGGGGCCTCTCTGCGCTGGCGCACTCGACGCTCCAGGACCTTTACGATCCGGATCGGGTGCCGGGCCCCCGGCAGCGAACCGGGGACGGCCTGACCGAGGTGACCTGGGAGGATGGGATCGCGGCGGCCGGTGCCGCCGTGGCCAGCGGGTCGACCGTGCTGCTCACGCCACCCGCCATCGGGACGGCCGCTCGTTTCTACCAGGAATGGGCCGCCGCCGTCGGCGCCACCTGGATGCCCTGGGAGCCTCTCGGTCTGGAGGCGCTTCGCACGGCGCACGGAATCGCGTTTGGAATCGACGCCATCCCGACGTACGCGATCAACGAGTCCGATCACGTCGTCTGCTTCGGCGCCGACTTCCTCGGTACGTGGCTGGCCCCCGTCGAGATGGGCGCCCGTTTCGCGGCCGGCCGCTTCCCGGATCACGGGATTCAGGCCCGCTTTTCATTCGTCGCCCCTCGACTGTCCCAGTCGGGACTCAAGGCCGACGAGTGGATTCCGGCGCGCGCTGGCACCGAGAGCCTCGTCGCGCTGGCAGTAGCACGCGAAGTCGCGGCGCGGAAAGCGGACGGACGTGCGGCCCGCGTCGAGGCGGCGCTCGCCCCATTCACGATCGACGCCGTCGCCGAGGCGACGGGTGTCGAAGCCGACAAGCTGAGAAGCCTGGCCGAACACTTCGCTGAGGCGCAGGCGCCCGTCGCGGTTCCGCCGGGCATTTCCGGCCAGGGACCGACGGCCACCGATGCGCACCTCGCGGTCATTCTGCTCAACTATGTCGCCGGAGCCATCGGTACCACAGTGAAGTTCGATGGCGAGATGGTCCGCGGACGCCACCTTCCGTTTGCCGCCATCGCCGATCTGGGCCGTCGTATGAACGAAGGTGAGATCGAGACCCTCATCGTGGCCGGGGTCAACCCGGCGTACGCGATTCCCGCTTCGCTCGGTTTCGGCGAAGCTCTGGCGAACGTGCCCAACGTGATCTCGCTCTCGCCGCATGCCGATGAGACGGCGGCGAAGGCCAGCTGGATCCTGCCCTCGCACCACGAGCTTGAGTCGTGGGGAGACGGCCTGCTCAGCCGTGGGTACATGGGGCTCGCGCAGCCCGTGATGCAGCCGGTATTCGACACCATGCAGCGCGAGGACATTCTCCTGCAGATCGCTGCCGCCGCGGGCGCCGCGGAG
Organism: Gemmatimonadota bacterium; assembly: GCA_023554435.1. Lineage (GTDB taxonomy): Bacteria > Gemmatimonadota > Gemmatimonadetes > Palauibacterales > Palauibacteraceae > Benthicola. Next base: position 2,272 of record JAMJQV010000299.1, read on the forward strand.
GCGTTCGGAGCAGCGGACTACCGGAGCTACCTCCAGGCAGTGTGGCAGGAGTTGCACGGCCGCATCGGCGACGATGCACCGACCTTCGAGGACTGGTGGCACCAGGCCCTGTCCGAGGGTGGCGTCGCCCTGGGTGTTCCGGAACTGCCGGATATCGCGCCCGCGCTGACCGCCGCGGCGGCCAATTACTCGTTCCGGCCACCCACGGCGACCGAGGAGTTCTCGCTGATCGCGTTTCCGACCGTCCAGTTCTACGACGGACGAGGCTCGAATCGACCGTGGATGCAGGAGTTCCCGGATACCGTCACGAAGGCGGTGTGGAACGCCTGGGTGGAGATGCACCCGGAAACGGCCGGACCGCTCGGCATCGAAACCGGCGATCTCGTGCAGGTGACGACGGCCGGCGGAAGCGTCACGGCGCCGGCCTACGTGTACAAGGGTATCCGAGCGGACACGCTGGCGGTTCCGCTCGGGCAGGGGCACTCCGCATATGGACGCACCGCCGCCGGCCGGGGCTTCAACGCGCTCGACCTGCTGGACGGCACGCCCGATCTGCGCAGCGGAGCCCTCGCGTACTCAGGTGCGGAGGCCACGCTGACGGCCACCGGCCAGCGAGGCAAGCTCGTGATCATGCAAGGTCACGACTACGACCTCGATCGCGAGATCGCGGAGATCATCAATGTCCACGACGTGCCCAACGCCATGGAGCACCAGTTCGACCTGACCACGCTCGTCGAGGCGGCGTTCGACTCCGATCCGCAGAGTCCTTACCGGTGGGGCATGTCGATCGACCTGAACGCCTGCACGGGCTGCGGGGCGTGCGTCACGGCGTGCTACTCCGAGAACAACCTCCCCGTAGTGGGCGAAGACCTGTGCGGCCAGGGCCGTGAGATGTCCTGGATGCAGATCATGCGGTACTACGAAGAGACGGAGGAGGGATTCCAAGGGGTCCACTACCCGACTCTGTGTCAGCAGTGCGGCGACGCGCCGTGCGAGCCGGTCTGTCCGGTGTACGCGGCGTATCACACTCCGGAGGGCCTCAACGCTCAGATCTACAACCGGTGTGTGGGCACGCGGTACTGCGCCAACAACTGTCCGTACAAGGTGCGCCGGTTCAACTGGTTCACCTACGAGTTCCCGTATCCGCTGAACCTTCAGCTCAACCCCGACGTGACGGTGCGCTCCAAGGGCGTGATGGAGAAGTGCACCTTCTGCGTCCAGCGGATCAACAAGGCCAAGCTGGACGCGAAAGACGAGGGACGGCTCGTAGAGGACGGCGAGATCCAGACCGCGTGCATGCAGTCGTGTCCGACGCAGGCGATCGTGTTCGGGAACCTGAAGGACCCGGCCAGCCGGGTGTCGCGGAAAGCCAAGGGCGCCCGCGGCTACGCCATGCTGGATGAACTCAACACCCGGCCGGCGATCACCTATCTGAAGAGCGTGACCCACGCCGCGTTGCCCGAGGGCGCGCACGGAGCCGGGGGACACGAAGAGACGGCGGAAGAGGCGCCGGAGCACTGATGGCAACAGCTGAAATCGAAGTTCCGAGAGAGGGACTGCCGAGTCTCGCCGACGCGAACCGGGACATCAGCCGGCCAATCTCCACGCCGTACAAGAGATACTGGCTGCTGCTCGGAATCTGCCTCGTGCTCATCGCGGCGGCTGGCGTCGCGTGGGCCATACAGATTCGTGACGGAATGGGCATGGCCGGGATCAACAACCCGGTCAACTGGGGTGTCTACATCGTCACCTTCGTCTTCTGGGTCGGGATCGCGCACAGCGGTACGCTGATCTCGGCCGTGCTTTACCTGGTCCGATCGGGCTGGCGCACGACGATCAACCGGACCGCCGAGGCAATGACGATCTTCGCGGTGATGACGGCCGGCCTGTTCCCGCTCATTCACCTCGGCCGGGTCTGGTACTTCTACTACCTGGTGCCCTACCCCTCGACCCGACTGCTGTGGCCCAACTTCCGATCGCCCCTGGTGTGGGACATGTTCGCGATCGGCACCTACTTCACGATCAGTCTCGTGTTCTGGTACCTGGGCCTGATTCCCGACCTCGCGGTGCTTCGCGACAAGTTCACGGGAATCAAGAAGAAGCTGTACGGGGCCTTTTCGTTGGGATGGACCGGATCGGTCAGGGACTGGGCCCACTATCGGCGCCTGTATCTGTACCTGGCCGGGATCGCCACACCGCTGGTGCTGTCGGTACACAGCGTGGTGTCGTGGGACTTCGCGATGGGCATCGTACCCGGGTGGCACTCGACGATTTTCGCGCCCTATTTCGTTGCTGGCGCGATCTTCTCGGGGATCGCGATGGTGATCACGATTACCATCCCGCTGCGCTGGGCGTTCGGCCTCGAGAAGTACATCACGAGGTATCACTTCGACAACATGTCCAAGCTGCTGCTGTTCACGTCCCTGATCGTGGGGTACGCGTACGGCATGGAGTATTTCCTGGCCTGGTTCTCCGCCGATCCGATCGAGATCGAGAGCTTCCGCTGGCGGGGCACGGGTTTCTACAAGGGCCCGTTCTGGATCATGGTCTTCTGCAACGTCGTGGTGCCGATGAGCCTGTGGTTCAAGAAGACCCGGCACAGTCTCAAGGCGCTGTTCGTCATCTCCGTGTTCGTCAACATCGGGATGTGGTACGAGCGGTTCGTGATCATCGTCACCTCGCTGGCGCACGAGTTTGATCCGAGCTCCTGGCAGGTCTACACGCCGTCCCTGACGGAAATGACGATCATGGTCGGAAGCTTCGCCTGGTTCTTTTTCTGGTTCCTGCTCTTCGCGAAGACGCTGCCTGTAATCAGCATCGCGGAGGTCAAGGAGCACCTGGCACACGAGCACGAGCACGGGGGCCACTCATGAGCGGCATCCTGGCCCAGTTCGATACCCTGGGCGCGACGAAGAAGGCGATCGAGCGACTAATGGCGGACGGGCACTCTGATCTGGACGTGTACTCGCCCTTCCCTGCGCCGGAACTCGAGGAAGCCATGGGCATCGTGGCCAGTCCGGTTCGCCGCTGGGCATTGATCGGAGGCATCACGGGCTTTTCCACGGCTACGGCCCTCACGGGTCTTACCGCCTTGGCGTACCCGCTGGTGACGCAGGGCAAGCCGATCCTGTCGTGGCCGGCCTACTTCATCATCATGTTCGAGATGACCATTCTGTTCACCGGACTGTTCGG
>JAMJQV010000300.1 GCA_023554435.1 Gemmatimonadota bacterium
TATGAGGTCGTGGTCGAGACGGACCTCGCCGACCGGATCGGGGACAACCTCGAGAGCCGGTTCACGACCGACTTCCAGACGGTGCCCGGCCAACTCCAGGGCGAGATCGTGTTCGAGTCGGAGCGCCCCAGTGGCAAAGAGGTCTGGACCATGAAGACGGACGGCTCGGACCTGTTCCAGGTCACTGATCAGATCGGTGGCGGGCAGGCCACAGGGCCGGCGCTGTCACCCGACGGCCGCAAGGTTGCGTTCTCGCTCGCCGATCCGGCGAACGGGGACGACTGGGAGATCTACGTGATCAACGTGGATGGCACCGGTCTAACGAACCTGACGAACGATCCGGAATTCGACGGCTGGCGTCCCGCGTGGTCGCCCGACGGAAGCCAAATCGCCTTCTTCTCTACCCGAGATGATCCGGCAAACACCGAGGTCTACGTGATGAACGCCGACGGGTCGAACGTCAGGCAACTGACGAACGATCCCTCCGACGACGCAAACATGACATGGTCACCCGACGGGACCCGGATCGCCTGGGAAACAAATCGCGCTGGGGACTTCGATATCTGGATCATGAACGTTGACGGATCCGACCCGACCCCGCTTACCGTGGATCCTGCAGATGACGAATGGCCCGCCTGGTCGCCAGACGGGACAAAGATCGCCTTCGACACCTGGCGGGACGGCAACCGCGAGATCTACACGATCAACGTCGACGGCACGGGCCTCACCAACCTCACGAACGACCCCGGATGGGACAGCGCCGCGGCCTGGTCTCAGGACGGGACGAAGATCGCCTTCATCTCGGATCGGTCCGGTGGTGTGGACATCTGGGTGATGAATTCTGATGGCTCGGATCCAGTGAACCTGACAAACGATGGGTTCGGGGACTTCTTCCCGTCGTGGAGTCCATGAACGGAGGACGTGATGAGAATTGCAGCGACCGTGTTTCTGTCCTGTGCCCTGCTCGCTCTCGCATGCGGAGGGGATGATGGCGGCCCCACCGATCCAAACCCGAATCCCGAACCCGACCTCGGCCACATCCAGGTCAGCACAACTACGTCTGGCGCTGATCTCGACCCGGACGGCTACACCGTCGCCATGCCAGGCGCCGCGGGCCGCCCGATCGGCCTCAACGGAGTCACGACATTCAGTGACGTCGAGGTCGGCACGCACCAGGTCGAACTCTCGGGACTCGCCGACAACTGCTCGGCGAACGGCAGCAACCCGGCCACCGCCGCCGTGACGAAGGATGCGACTGCGCAGGTCGCCTTCGACATCGCCTGCGAGGCGCTGCCGATCGGGAGCGTGGAAGTGACCACCACCGTCATCAACAATTTCGACCCGGACGGTTATCAGGTGTTCGTGGGTGGTGCCCTGGTGGGACGGGTCGATGTGAACGGGACGGCGAGCTTTGAGGCACTCGCCGCTGGGACCCATGACATCGAGCTACGGGAGATCGCGCCCAACTGTGCGGTGGACGGCGACAACCCCGCTACTGTCGACATTCCTGCGGGTGGCTCGGCCAGCTACGGATTCTCCGTCGCGTGCACGAATCCCCCTGACGGCCGAATTCTGGTCTTCTACAACGGCCTCACGGTGATGAACGCGGATGGCTCGGGCCGCTTCCTGCTCGCTCCGCTGCTCGGCAGCACCATCGAGTGGGGAGTCTGGTCGGTGGATGGGGAGAAGATCGCGTTCTCCAGCAACGCGAACACCGGGGACGGCCACGACATCTACGTCATGAACAAGGACGGGAGCGAAAGGGTCCAGCTCACCACAGACCCCGCACACGACTTGAATCCGGCGTTCTCCCCCGACGGAGCGTCGATCGCGTTCGTGTCCCTGCGCACAGGGCACGACGAGATTTTCGTCATGGCGTCGGACGGAACCGGGATCACTCAGCTTACCAGCGACCCCCTGCTGACAAGTGCGAATCCAAGTTGGTCGCCGGATGGTACCCGGATCGCGTTCAACCAGGCGGAGGATTCGGGCATGAACGCCGACTTCGCGATCAGCGTCATGGACGCGGACGGCTCGAACGTTACGCGCTTGAACGAAGTCGCACCGATCTGCGACCAGGGATCCAACGCGGGGTTCCCCGCCTGGTGGGACCTGTCTCCGCAGTGGTCACCCGATGGAGCGCGGATCCTGTTCCACCGCCAGTTCAATTGCACGGGAGACCCGGTCACGGATGAGCCCGACATCTTCGTGATGGATGCGGACGGCTCGAACGTGACCAACCTGACGAACAGTCCCGGGAACGAGGGATCGCCGCGCTGGTCCCCGGATGGTACGCGGATCGTGTTCACCGCCAACTACGACGGCGTCTACGTCATGAATGCCGATGGCTCGGGCGTCACACAGATCGCGGCAGACAACGCGGGCGGCTTCCACGAGCTGCCGGACTGGGGTCCATGACGTTTTGAAGTGGCAACTGAATGAACGGAGTCGAGCAAACCTGGCTCTCCTGTCCGTCACTAGCGGATGAAGGCCGGCAACAGTGGCGGAAACAGAGGAGGACATGATGCAAGCTCGTGGCATGATCGCGCTGTCCATCGCGCTGGTACTGGCGGGTTGCGAGGCGCCGCCGACCGAGCCGACTGGCGAGGCTGGTCTCGCATTCGCCAAACCGAGCTGTCCAGGGCACCCGTCCTGCACACCCGAGGATCCTCCGGAGGATCCGCCCGGCGCATCGGATCCGGTAATCGCCTTTACTGAGGGCGGGGCTCTGTGGGTCGCGAACGCGGACGGATCGGGCGAAACCCAGCTCCCCACAGGAAGCGCCACGAACGTTTCGCACCCGAGTTGGGCTCCGGGAGGCGACGGTGAGAGCGAGCCGTACCGTCTGATCTTCGAGAGCGACGGCATGCTGTTTACGGTAGAGGTCTGGACGACCGGCGGCACTTTGGGCTTCGGACAGGTGCAGCCCATAGACCTGCCCACGGAGGCTGGGGAACCCGATTGGGGGTCCTCGGGAGAGATTCTCTATCGCACGACTGTGTTGAACCCGGCGACAGGGCAACTGCACTGGGCCATATATGCCATCTCTGACGAGGAGCTTCCGATCCCGACTCCGACCCCGATCTATATGGCGTCGGTAGGGATCACGGAAGACAACTATCACTCCATAGGTGAGGCAACGTGGAACCCGGCTGGCAGTGCGATCGCATTTGTCGAGTCAGACGAGGTCCAGCCGTACACCTATGAAAGCGCTCTCCGCGTAGTGGACCGAGCGACGGGCATTGTTTCCACGGTTCTCGACTACGGGTCGTTTTCCGGCGCGGGCTGGGGCATGGACTGGTCGGCCACGGAGTCCGCCAACGCGTTGGCCTACGCATTCGAGATTCCGGCGAAACGCGGAATCGCCTGGGAGATCAGGTCTCTTCGGCTGAATTCAGACGGGGCCGGGTCATTCAGCGCCGCAGGAGAGATGTTCTCCCCGATCACCGGCTTCGCGTTTCCGACCTGGTCGGCCGACGATACGCATCTACTGGTGTCGGATCTGAAGACACTTAAGACGCTCGAGGTCGCGAGCGGCGGGGTTGAAGCCACGCTTACGAGGCGAGACGGCCGCTCGTCGGATTGGCGGCGCCCGTAAGGACCGAGCGACGGCCGACCGCACCCGGTGAGGAGTTTGTGGGGCCGCAGCTCCGAACCGGGTGTCGGCCGCGTGACGGTTAGTGCGCAACTCTCTGGCAGCCCCGGCTCACCGCCCATCCGATAGCGGAGCCGGACGGAATCCGCGTCAGCGGATGCGCCGTCAGCGAGCGGAGAGTGAAAGCGTGTGCCGGAGCACGGGGCGGGGCCTTCAGCGGGTCCCGCCCTGACCACATCAGGCGGATACTGAACCGACCCGGCGGCGAGTAGACGGCGAAAAACGTTTCCGCGGAAACGTCTTTGGGGAGCACCCGAAGCTCTCGCACCTCCGGTTTCCCCCTCCGACCGCCGTTCGTAAGTT
>JAMJQV010000301.1 GCA_023554435.1 Gemmatimonadota bacterium
CAATGCGCGGGATCGGTGGCCATCGGGATCGCGCAGCATCCACAGGCCGGCGATCACCATCAGGCCGGCCACCAGGCCGCCCAGGAACAGGTACACCGGCACCTCGTAGTGCCAGATGTGCATGCTCGGATCTATGAGCGCATTTGCGCGCGTCGTGGTCGTCTCTTGCATCTCTATGTCACTTCAGGAAGAAGTGCTTGGGCCGCGTGCCGGCGTCGGGCAGGAGCGCGTACGCCTGCCGCTCCTGAAGCAGCCGGGACACCTCGCTCTCTGGGTCGGCGAGGTCCCCGAAGTAGATGCTCTTCGTGGGACACACTTCCTGGCACGCCGTCGTCGGCGTTCCGTTCTCGACCCGGTGCACGCAGAACGTGCACTTGTCGATCGACCCGGTGCGTGGATCGATGAACCGGGCGTCGTACGGGCAGGCCGCGATGCAGGCCTTGCAGCCCGTGCACTTCGACTCGGTCACCTGGACGGTGCCGCCGGGCCCGTAGTGCGAAGCGCCGGTCGGGCACACCGATACACACGGCGCGTCCTCGCAGTGATTGCAGCGCTCGGAGCGGATCTCCATCTCGAGATTCGGGAACGATCCCGAAGTGGCCGTGAAGATCCAGTCTCGAGAGAAGCCGTCGGCCACGTCGTTCTCGGTCTTGCAGGCGATGACGCAGGCCGCGCAGGCCACGCAGGTGCGCGTGTCCACGACCATGCCGTAGCTGACGGCGCTCATGCGACCTCCTCGGCGTCAGCCCTGAGGAAGGTCACGAAGTTCACGTTCATGCCGGTCCCGCCCATGATCGGATCGACCTTGTAACGGGTGATCAGCTCGTTGTCGTCGATTCCCTTCCCGTGCACGAACCTCAGCTTAGGGGCTCGCCGCCCGTATCCGTGGACCACGTACACGGCGTCGGGCCGGATTCGACCGGTCACCTTGACCGGAGCCGAGAAGCTGGAACGCTTGCCGTCCTGGTTCTGCAGGAACACCCGCTCGCCATCCTCGAGACCCCACCGGCGGGCCACGTCGCGGTTCACCCACACCTCGTTCTCCCGGTAGACCTCCGAGAGCAGGCGGTTGTTGGTGGTACGCCCGAACGTGTGCACCGGAGCGCGCCCGAACAGGAGGCGGTAGTAGCCCTCGGGCGGTTCCTCGAGGGCCGAGTGGTCGTAGGTCGGCATGGGATCGAACCCCAGCGCGGCCAGCCTGGGTGAGTACAGCTCGATCTTGCCCGAGTCGGTGTAGAACTCGGGGAGCGCGCCCTCTTCGAAGTACAGCGGGCCGGGCTTGCCCACGATCACTCCGTCTTCGCGCATGACGTCGCAGTCGAGTCCGGCGGCTTCGAGGCGCGTCTTAGCGTACTCCTCCGAGTCCTTCCACGGGAAGAACTCCGGCAGACCGATGCGGCTTCCCAGCTCGCGGGCGATCCACCAGCCCGGCTTGCTGTCGTACATCGGCGGGACCACTTCCTGGCGCACCGCCACGTAGGGCTCGCGCCACCACGGCGCGTACAGCTCGTCGCAGCGCTCGAGGTAGGTGGCTTCGGGAAGCACCACGTCGGACCACCCGACGATCTCAGCCGGCAGCACGTCCACGGTCACCAGGAAGTCGAGCTCCTGGATCGCCTTGAAGGTGTTCTCCGGGTCGGGAAGCGTAGTCGGCAGGTTGGAGCCGTATACCATCCACGCCTTGATGCGTGAGTCTCCGACGACTCCCGGGATGGTGGCGTCGCACACGCCCTGCGCCAGGACCTGGTCGGCGAGCGGAAAATCGCTCGGAGCCGGTCGGTCGGCCGCCTGGTCGTCGTGCGGCAGGTATCCGGGATACTCGTACGGCGGGATCGACAGGTGCGACGGGACGAAGAACCCGCCCTTTCGGCCCCACGAGCCGAGCAGCGCGTTCAGGATCGCGATCGCGCGCGACCTCTGGGTGTCGTCGCCATACCAGGTCACGTGCCGGCCCGGGTGGACCAGCGTCGCCGGGCGCGCGGCGCCCATCGCGCGGGCCGTGCGCCGGATCACGTCGGGCTCGATTCCGGTGCGGGGATAGGCCCACTCCGGCGTGAACGCCTTCACGTGCTCCGCAAGCTGCTCGAATCCGTAGGCGTACGTCTCGATGTACTCGCGATCGTACAGCCCCTCGCCGATGATCACGTTCATCCAGGCGAGGAGCAGGGCCGTGTCCGTCCCCGGCTTGATCGGGAGCCACCAGCGTGACTTCGAGGCGGCGACCGAGTGGCGCGGGTCCACCGTGATGATGTCCGCCCCGTTTCGAATCGCGTCCGCGAAGTCCTGCACCTGGGTGTTGTGCATGTTCTCGCCCAGGTGGCTGCCGATCAGCACCAGGCAGCGCGCGTTCCGGATGTCGGTGTTCTCGGGCGAACCGATGCCCGACCCGAAGGTGAGATCGAACCCGACCTCCCTCGGACCGCGGCACTGGGCATACGAAGGCGCGGCGATGTTGGGCGAACCGTAGGCCTTGAACAGGTGCTTCATCCAGCTACCGCCGTAGCCGTGCGAGAACAGCGCGAGAGCCCCGGCTCCGTGCTCCGCCTTGATCCGCTCGAAGTTCTCGCCCACCTCGTTCAGGGCGGCGTCCCACGACACTTCCTCGAATACCTGCGATCCCCGCTCGTCGCGGCGGATCATCGGCTTCTTGAGGCGGTCCGGATCGTACAGCAGTCCGGTTCCGCCGGCCCCGCGCGGGCACAGGTGCCCGTTCGACAGGGGGTCCTTGGGGTTGCCCTTGATCTTGGTGACCCGGCCGTCCTTCACGTGCGCCAGGATGCCGCACTTCCAGAAGCACAGCTCGCAGAACGAGGGCACGACCCGGTCACCGTCGGTTCCCGGATCCGCGATCGGATTTCCATATCGACCGTACCAGTCGGTCGTCAATCCGCCGGCCACGGCGGCGCCGGCGGCGCCGTACGAGCCAACGCGGATGAATTGTCTGCGCTTCATGTGAGAGGCCTGTGGTTGAAGTGTTCTCCGGTCTCCGGGTGCACCCACTCGCACACGGCGCCCATCAGCTCCTGCGCCACGGGTTCGACGAGTTCGAGCTGCACCTCGGTTCCGCACCGGCAGGCCGTCACGAGGCCTCCCGAGCGCAGGGCACCGACGTGACGCGCAACCGTGGACTGGGGCCAACCCAGTGCCTCGATGAGGTCCTTCTGTGTGCTATAGCGGCCAGATCCGAGAAGACACGCGATCTGGAGCCGGCCAGGGTGCGAGAGCGCCTTGAACACGCGGGCGGCTCGCTTGAGGTCCTGCGGATCGGTCATCATGTGCTTGCCTTGTGTTCGTGATTAATTTCACAAGGACAAACATATGAATATCCGAATAACCGACAATCGTACTTTCGTACTGCTGATCAGGCGCTCAGTCGATGCGCGTGTGCCGGACGGCGTACACGTAGGTACGCGACAGGACCCACTCGGCCATGGCCTGCACTCCCCGGTTCGCCCATGCGGCGGTGGCGTCCCACGCGTGCGACCAGGCCAGGAACAGGGGCCGGAACACGGCCAGGCTGAACAGGAACCCCAGGGTGAGGACGAACAGGATGGGCACGGCCCACGCGGCGACGACGAGCGGGATGCCTATGAGTTGGAGCATTCCTACCTCCTTGATCGGGTCATCCCTGTGCAACTTCCTACACCGGAGATGCGCGATGGATTCGTCGCGCATCCCCTGATCCAGACTAATGATCACCGCCAAACTGGTCCACGAGGCTCGGGTCGAGGGCGTCGGGGTGTACCATGTACGCCAGCACGCGCATGGCCATCCAGTCACCGCGAATCCACACGTAGCCGCGCCGGCCGGAACTGGTGCCATGTGAGTTCTTGATCAGATACCAGTCCACCCCGTCGACCACGCGGTGGTCTACGGCCAGCACGAGGTGGTCGTCGGTGGTTCGGCCCTCCACGAAGTCGAGCTGCCGCGACTCCTGGTCGATCGCCGCTCCGTCGAGCTGATCCGGATGAATGACGGCGATGCCGGCCCCGTTCCACGACGCGCCCTTGTCACCCCAGTCGGTGTCGATCACCACCGGGTAGCCCGCGTCTAGCGCCTGGTTGATGGTCTGCATGTAGTCGTCAAGCGGGAGATTGTAGTAGCCGTCGTAGTCCCACCAGTTGTCGGGAACGTCGAGCTCTCCCCGCCCATAGAACGGGACGTCCGTGTACGACGTGATCTCCCAGTACACGGCAGGGTCGAGGGCCAGGTATTCGGTCGCGTACTCGATCGGGGTCATGACCTGGCCGGCCACGGTGATCGTCTCCGGCGGGGGGGCGAGATGGCGGTCCAGGACCTCGCGGATCTCGGCCACCACCACGTCCTCGGTCCAGTCGCCGCTCTCCTCGTGGGCGTTCAGCACCGCGTTGAGTTCTTTGCGCATGGCGCTGTAGTCCTCGACCACGGCGAAATCGGCTTCGGGGACGATGCCATACTTCTCGACCAGCCACGTCACGTCATGGCTCAATCCGCCGTCGGTGAAGCGGGCGTTCTCGCCCTTTCGACGAGCGTACTCGCGGGCCTTCTCGACGTACGCCCAGTAGACGACGTAATACTCCGACAGATCGAGATCCTGCTTGGCCTCCTTGAGGGCCGCCACCACATCCTCGTTCGTCCGCAGCACCTCGGACTCGAGGAATGCCACCGTCGAGAAGCTCCAGCAGCTTCCGCCGCGCTGCCGCTTGATCGGCGTGTGCTCGATGTCCGTACCGAGCCAGTTCGGGGCCTGGATCTCATCGAAGAACGCCTGGCGTTCGTCGACTTCGGCGGTCGACTGGGCGGTGAGAATCGCGGGGGTGACGATTACCGCGACCGCGAAGGCCGCGAAGAAACGCACGGGGTGTCGCATGGATCCGCTCCCTGAAGTCGTGAGTCGAACCAATGTTTAGGAGCAAGAGTCGTGCGGCTGGCGCCGAGGTGGGAGCTGCGCCCGGGGCGTCGCCGCCGGAATTCCGCAGTCGCATGTAGGAATTGAGCTTGCGCCGCTGACAGCTTGGGAATCTGCGGCGAACCGGTTCCCCGATGCACGAACCCCCGGAGGGGCGCGGCGCCATGTTGTCGACGCCAGGCCCTTCGGGGGTGACAGGGTGTCACATCACTTCGGGTCGTCCATCCGAATCCGGGTGCGTGAATCGGACGTCACGATCTCGATCTCGCGTCCCGGCTCGATGATGTTCACCACCACCGAACCGGTCCCCCTCACCTCGACGCTGGTTTCTCCGACGAGGCCCGAGTAGCGGAGCTTGGTCGTCCCGGCCGACGAATAGGCCCGCGCACCTACGGTGTACCCGAGTGGCTCCGCGTCCGGCGCCGGGGGCGGGGGCGGAGGCGGCGGCATGTCCGGTCGCTGGCCAGCCGTCGCCGTGGTGGTTCGCGTCTCGCCTCCGCGCCGGTAGGTCCAGCGCACCTGCTGACCCGGCTCGACGGACCCGAAGCGCTGCCCGCCCTTATCGCTGACCAGGGGCTCGCCATCGATCTCGAGCAGCACGTCTCCGCGCCGCAGGCCTGCTGCCGCAGCGGGGCTCCCGTCCTGTACCGAACTGATCTCCGGAGACGCGCTGAACTCCCACTCGGACAGTCCGGTCTCCTCTTCAACGCTCCACCGACAGTTGGTGCACTGAATCCCAAACCCGAACCACCCGGACGGCAGCAGGGTGTAGGTGGGCCGTGGAACTGGCCCTGCCGCGACGGCCACGCCGGTCGCCGGAGCCGCGTCCGCTCGCGGGGCCACGGCGGCTCGGGGAACACCCACACCGACGCTCACGCCCGCTGCGGGAGCGGCGTCCGGGGTACTCGGCACGGCGGGCGAGGCCGGCACGGCCGGTGCTTCCGCGTGTGTCCCGCCGCGCCTGCACTCGGGTTCCGGAACCACCGCGACGGTCTTCTCACGGTTCCCGGTGCGTACGACCACGGACACTTCGCGGCCCGGTACCATGTTGCCGAACCGACGACCGCCCTCCCCCGTCGTGATCAGGTGCCCGTCCACGGCCACGATCGCATCACCCGGCCTGATCTTCCCGTATACCGGCGAGCCTGGCGTAACGGTCTGTACGATCGGTTCCGAGCTGAAGTCCCAGGTCCTCTCGCTGCCGTCCGTGACCATCGTACAGTTGGTGCACTCGAAGCTGGAGATGCCCATGGCCCCGCGTGGCGGGAGACCGTCAGGACACACCTCGACCTGTCCGTTGAGCGGCCCTGCAAGGGCCAGCAGCAGTCCGCCGGCCACCAGAATCGCGTTCTTCATCCCGTTCACCTCGTCCCCCCTCTCTAGAACTCGACCAGGAGCTGCCCGGCAGCCCCGTAGTCCGCTGATTCCTGCGCCTTGGCCTCGAAGCCCTGGAGTATGCGGGCCGTGACGGGATCGTCGGGTGCCAGCCGCACGATCTCATTAGCCGCCGCCCAGAGGGCCGTCAGCGCCACTTCGAGCGCCTGGCTGGTGTCGGCCGCCGCTCCTCCGTCCGCCGCGGACAGGGCAGCGAGGGCCGCGACATAGTCGGACCCCGCACGCTGTACCTGGGCGGCCAGCAGTACGTCGCCGTCCTCGAACACCGTCTGAAAGGCGTCCGCCGTCTGTCTGGCCCCCAGCATCTGCCCGACCGAAAGGCCGCCAGCGAACAGCGCGATGCCGGCCGCGATCGCCGCGGCGGATCGCCACCACGGCCTGTGGCGCAAGTCGATCCTGGCGGCCGGTCGTGCTTCAGCGCTTCCTGCCGCAGACACAATCAGACCTTCCTCGCGAAGCGCCCTTACCGTGCGCTCCTCCAGCATGCGACCCGGCTCCCGCTCGCGGGGCAGTCTATCCAGGGCCTGCTCGAGTTCGTGGTCCGTCATTGAACGTCTCCCGTCTCAGGGGGGTCGGACCCCAGCAGACGCCTCATCTGGCGTCGGGCCGACCACAACTGGCTCTTCGACGTGCCTTCCGACACGCCCAGGCGCTCGGCGATCTCCGAGTGCTTGAAGCCTTCGATGTCATGGAGAATGAGCACGGTGCGATAACCGGCCGGGAGCATCCCGATGGCCTTCTCGAGGTCGATTCGGGCCTCGCCCGCGGGGGCCGCCTCGACACGTCGAAGCGTGCCCTCATCCAGGTCGGTCCAGCGACCGCTGGTGCGCAGCCGATTGCGGCACAGGTTAAGTCCGATCCCGGTGAGCCACGTGTCCAGTTTCGACTCCCAGCGGAATCCGGCGAGGTTGCGGGTGGCCTTGATCCAGGTGTCCTGCACCACATCCTCCGCCTCGAGCTCGTCCCCACCCATCACTCGCAGGACGAACTGGTACAGCCGCGGGGTGTGGCGGTGGTACAACTCGCGGAAAGCGGACTCGTCGCCCGCTCCCATGATGCGTTCCGCCAGGACCTGGTCGGTAATCGGTGCCACCGCTTGCGCTCTCATCTCGACTTTGAGTGTCAGCGAACGGGCAAAGGGTTGTCTCAGCGCTTCGCGCTTCGCCGGGTGCAGACGGGTTCGCCAACAATCATGTATACTGCGGCTCGCAAATCGCCAGCACGCACCCGGACCTGCTCAAGGGAACCACATGACGCGACGGATCACGGATCTTCGGCGGCTGTTTGCCGCGCTCACGATGACAGGGCTACTCGCAGCGACCGGCCCGGGGGCCGCGCTTGGTCAGGGCGCGGCTTCTCTGGAGGAGATCACCGACGAGATGTCGTCCGAGTCGACGTGGGGTTTCGCGGCTGGCGAGGCAGCCACGTACAGCGTGGCCATCGGACGCTTCCGAATCGGCGAGGCGCGGCTGGCGATCGAGGGCCTGGAGCCGAGCGGCGACAAGGATGTCGTCCAGACCACGTTGACCGTCGATGGTGGGCCGCCCTTCTTCCGGGTGGAGATGTACCTGTCGAGCTGGGCCGAAACGGGGTCCATGCGATCGGTTCGGTTCGAGCGGACCATGAGGGAGGGGCCCAAGCGCTACCGGGACCGCTACGTGCTGGACCATGAGAGCGGCACCTACACGGCGGAGCGCTGGTCCGAGGACCTGGAAGCCTTCGAGCCGTCGACCTTCGAGCCGAGCGGGGCCATGCCGGCCGACGCGATCGACGAGATCGCCGTCCTGTACTTCGTGAGGACCCTGCCCCTTCAGACGGGCGACGAGTACGTCCTGGAGCGCTATTTCAAGCCGCACTCGAACCCGGTCGTCGTGCGAGTCCTGAAGCGCGAGGAGATTCGCGTTCCCGCGGGACGATTTCAGACGATCGTGGTGGAACCGATCATCCCGGAGCTCGGAGCGTTCCAGGCAAAGAAAGAGCCGCGGGTTTGGATCACCGACGACGAGCGCCGGATCATCGTCAAGCTGCAGACGTCGGTTCCCGTCGGGCCCGTGGCGTTGAACCTCACGGACTACGAGGAAGGAAGCCCGTCACCGGAGTGACTGCGGGTCCCGGCCGTGCAGCGTCCACCACTCCTCCGCCATGTCCATCGTCCAGGCGTTGACCGAGCAGGCCGCGAGGCGCGCGTCCAGCTCTTCGGCGGTTTGCGGCCGGTCCGCGGGGTCCTTGGCCAGGCAGGCCAGGATCACAGCGTCCACGTCCTTCGCGATCTCCATCTCAGTGCGGCGCGAAGGCGGGATGGGCTCTTCCTGCACGTGCTTCAACAGGGTGGCGACCGGCGTCTCCGCCGCGAACACCGGCTGCCCGGTCAGCAGCCAGTACCCGACGCAGCCGAGGGCGTAAATATCGGCCCGTCCATCCACGCTTCCGTCCCCCAGGGCCATCTCGGGCGCCATGAACGCCGG
>JAMJQV010000302.1 GCA_023554435.1 Gemmatimonadota bacterium
TACGCCGTTGACCGCTCTTCGGTGGTAGACAAGCCTAGCAGGCCCGTGATACACCCAGTCGTCCTGCAAGAACTCGCACATGATGTCGCCCGGTAGATACGAGAAAAGGGTGTCGTAGAGGTACACCTCTCTTTCAGCCCACATCAGTTCGTTCAGGACCTCGCCGTCGGGGGTTTGCCGGGTAATCGCGAGCACCTGCCAGGCGGGCGGAAGAAACTGCCCTGTGCCGCCGGTCCCGAAAATGGCCGGGTCGTTGGGACAGGTTGGAATCGTGGTGTACGGGTCGTAGAGCACCAGCAGCCACGGGATGTTCATGTCATAGTCCACGTGGAATCGCATATCCTCTTCGTACCGCTCGACGGTGGCGCCTTGTGACCCGAATTGACTCTTGAAACTGGCCTCCAACTCTGCAGTAGATATCTCCGGTGAGACGTCTGGCCAATCTGCCTCAGGAGCGGCGGCAGTTTCGTGTTCGAATGGTTCGACTGGCTGCTGGTCGCAACTCACGGCCACGAAGAGCGCCAGGGTGAGTACTGCGGGGATTGACCAACGCATAAGACACCTCCTTCGCCGGGACGGAACATCGCGCTTTGCGGCCCGACCGACCCCGGTGCGTTCCTCCCGGCGATGGGAGGCGGCCCCAGGGCCAGCCGAGCGACTTCGATTGAGGCACCTCGGCGACACAGTACTTCGGAGGGCTCACCCGGCTCTCACCCGGCTCTCACCTGCATCGTGAGCGCCGCCGACTTCAGAGCGATTCCGTCCGTAAGTGGTTATGTTTACAACCTGATTGAAGCCGCTCACCTGCATTTCACTTAGCTCTCTGCCGGAGCGCCCCCGGCGTGGGATCGGGAAACGGCCGTGATCGAATTCCGAGTACTGGGTCGAGCCGAGCTCCGCGACGGCGATCGGGGCCAGCTCGAGTCCATCCTGAAGCAGCCGAAGCGACTGGCTATCCTCGCGTACCTCTGCCTTGCCGGGCGGGGAGGCTTCGTACGCAGGGACGAGCTCATCGCTCTGTTCTGGCCTGAGTCGGACGCCGAGCGGGCGCGGGCCGCCCTGAACCAGTCGCTGTACGTGCTGCGCCGGACCCTTGGGTCGGATGCAATTCCGGGAAGGGGTGCGGATGAGGTCGGAGTCTCCGCCTTGCAGCTCCGTTGCGACGCCGCTGAGTTCCTGAACCGGCTGGACGAAGACGATCTCGCCGCTGCACTCGACCTCTACTCGGGTGACCTGCTGCCCGCGCTCTGCCTGGACAGTCCCGAGGCGGACCGGTGGCTCGACGAAATGCGGGCCGACCTTCGGGGCCGGGCGCTGAAGGCGGCCAGGAACCTGGGAACGGAGGCCCATGCCAGGGGCGATGTGGACCTCGCTTGCGAGAGATACCGCCGTGCCCTCGAGATCGCTCCGGAAAGCGAGTCCGCGGCTCGTGGGCTCGTGGAGAGCCTGTGGCACGGCGGCCGCAGGACGGAGGCGCTCGAGGCATTCGAACGCTTCGAGATCCGTCTGTCGAGCGAATACGGCGTCGGACCGGGCGACGAGTTTCGGGAGTTGGTCGAACGGATACGCCACGGCTCGCAGGGGCAGAGACAGGAGCCGACGCCTGGCGGATCGGTAGGACAGGAATCGCAGCTGCAGCCGCCGGCCGACTCGTATCTCACGGCCGACGACGTCGCCCAGGCATTGTCCGAGCGGGATGAGCGGCGGCGCCAGGCCGCAGGAGGACGGCGCCGCGTGGTCGCCAGCCTGGCGCTGACCGTGGTCGCCGCTCTGGCCCTGATGTACGCGCTGGTGGGCCGCGCTGGAGTCGACCGGGGACCGCTTCGGCTGGCGGTCCTTCCGTTCGACGCGAGCGGAGCCGAGCTCCCCGACACCGTCTATGCGGAGATCCTGTTCGCCGACATCATTGACCGGCTGGTCGGATCGGGAGCGCACCTGATCTCGGCCGTCGCGACGGACCGGTATGCCGGGTTCGAGGATCCCGTGAGTACTTTGCGGGGCGATCTCGACGTCGACGTGGTGTGGCTCACGCGCTGGGAACGAGACGGACCATCTGCCCGGGCCCGAGCCGAGCTGATCGACGCCCAGTCACTGGTGTCGCTTGCCACGACGAGCGTGGCGGTTCCACCCGATCGACTCGATCGCGTCGTGCCGAGACTGGCGGGGTGGGCCGCCGAGGAGCTTGGCCTGACTCTGGTCGAACCGCGGTACGAGCCCGATCCAGAAGCGCGGAAGATCTACCTGAAGGCCCAGATGGCCTGGTGGCGTGAGGAGTACGAGGGACTCCGCGAACTGGCCGAAGAGGCGACGCTGCTCGATCCGGAGTACGCGGAAGCGTTCGCCCTCTACTCCATGATCCTCCTGCAGCACACACACCTGCCCGCAGAGCGCATATGCGACCTGTATGATGCGCTGGTCCCCCCTGCCATGGAGGCCGCCCGGCGAGCGCTGGAGCTCGACTCCACGCTCGTGATTCCGCACGTGACCCTGGGCCACGCCCTGTGGGAGCACGAACTGGATGTCGAGGGGGGCAGGCGGGAGTTCGAGATAGCGCTCCGGTTGGATCCCGATGATCCGGACGCGAACATCTTCTATGGCTGGTTTCTCATCGTCAACGGACGACCCAGGGAGGGCCTTCGCTATCTGGACAGAGCCTCGGAGGCGTACCAGCTCCGGTGGCGGTACCACCACCTGCGTTCCATAGCCTATGGCTATCTGGGTGCGGAAGAGCAGGCTGAAGAACCCTACTTCCGGATGTTGGCAGCCCGTTTCGGCCTGGACTCCTGGGCCGGTTACGCGCTGCGAGACTTCCTCCTCCGGCAGGGTAGGGTCGATGAAGCGATCGCTCTGACGGTCGAGATGGGAAGCGACACCACGGCACGACCCCTCGACGAGCGGTTCCAGTTCGCGCTGGCGCAGGGGAACATGGCTGCCGTGGATCGCATCATCGAGCGCGACATCGCGGCGGGTGAATTGCGGCTGGCGGCGATGCGGTCCTACCAGGCGGGAAGCCGAGATCAGGCCCTGCGCCTGCTGGAACAG
>JAMJQV010000033.1 GCA_023554435.1 Gemmatimonadota bacterium
TCTCCGTGTTTGGAATTCGCTGGCTGGTCTCGGTCATGCCCTCGTGGTTCCCGCGGGTCAACGAAATCGCTCTCGATTCCCGCGCGCTGCTATTCACGATGGCGATCGTGGTCCTCAGCGCGGTGCTGGTTGGGCTGGCCCCGGCGATACAGGGAGCGCGAGGCAGCACGGCGGCGTCGCTCAAGGAGGGAGGCCGCGGCGGTACGGCGGCTCGCGGCGGCCGTCTCCGCAAGGGCCTGGTCATCGGCGAGGTCGCGCTGGCCCTGGCACTGCTCGTGTCCTCAGCGCTGCTCGTGCAGGCGTTCTACAACGTGCGTCTCGCCGACCGCGGATTTGACGAGAGTGACCTGCTGGCCTTTCGGATCGCCCTGCCGGAGCAGGAATACCCGGACGAGGTGACCGTAACGGCGTTCCACGAAGAACTGATCGAGAGGCTGGAATCTCTCCCCGGCGTGACCGGTGTAGGCACGACTTCGATCATCCCATCCCAGGGGAACAACAGCAACTACTACACCCTGCCGGGAGACGACATCCAGACGGACCAGGACCGCAAGGTCACGAACGTGCTCGAGATCACGCCTGGTTACTTCGACGCGATGGACGTCCCGATCGTGCGGGGCCGAGGGCTCGAGGACTCGGATCGCGAAGGCGCCCGGGACGTGGTCGTGATCAACGAAGTCCTGGCCGAGCGACACTGGCCGGACGCAGAGCCGATCGGTCGGGAGATCCTGTTCGGCGAAGACGCGCGAGAGGTCGTTGGAGTGGCAGCGAACACAGGCGTGGCATCCGCGACACCAGGTGAGCGCCCAATGGTCTACGTTCCGGTCTACCAGGTCGGGCGCAGGAATCTGGGCTACCTGGTGGAGTCCGATGCTCCGCTCGAGTCACTGTTCGAGTCCGTCCGGGCCGAAGTCCGGGCCGTCGACGCCAACATCCCCGCTTACAGCATCCGCCCGCTGAAAGACGTCATCGACGAATCCCTCGGTGGCGACACGATCATGGCCAAGATCATGAGCGTGGTGGCGGTGATCGCCCTCATTCTGGCGTTGGCCGGCGTGTACGGGGTCATGGCCTACTCCGTGTCTCAGCGTCGGCAGGAACTCGGTATTCGCATGGCGCTGGGGGCGCAGGACGGAAACGTGGTCGCCATGATCATGCGGCAGGGGATCATCCTGGCTTCGATCGGGATCATGGTGGGCCTCGGTCTGGCCTTCGCGATGGCCAAGGGGGTCTCGTTCTTCCTGTTCGGGGTGAGTCCCTTCGAGCCTGCGACCTATGGGACCATGGCGGCGGCACTGCTGCTCTCCGGCGTGCTGGCTACCTACTTCCCGGCCCGTCGCGCCACGAAAGTCGACCCGGTGGAGGCGCTGCGGGCGGAGTAGCCGGGGGACTCCGCCCTCGGTGTCAGAACCGGTAGACGGCGGAGAACGTCAGGTAGTGAAACCAGGCGAACGTGTAAACGTCCTCCACGTCCGCGCCGCCCTCCAGGGTTCGGTATCCGGCCGACACCGACCAGCGGTCTGACAGGTCGCGGTACAACTTCAGAGAGACGTCGAACGCCCGACCCTGCGAAGCGGCTGCGCCGTCCGCGTCGAGCGCCACCGACCACCCGGGAGCCGGTTGCCAGGCCGCGCCGACGTTGAGCAGCGGTACGAACCCCACGTTCGAATACGTGGAGGATACGCCTTCCTGCTCCAGCGAGATCTCCGCCGATCGTATCTTCCCGGTCAGGCCGATGTCGACCCGCCAGCTGGAGTTCGATACAAGGCGGTACCGGTAGGTGAGCCGGTAGGAATCGAACCGGTACCGGGCGGTCGTGGGTGTCCCGGCCGCGAAGGACTCCCCGTTGAAGTTCGCCGCCTCCGTGAGCACGCCCGTGCCCTCCTGCGAGAGGGGTGCCGCGAGCAGGCGGAGTCCATGGCGTCGACCCGGACGGTACTCCGCATACAGACGAAACGCCGGGAACGGACCGCTTCCCGTCAGGTCATGCAGATCGATGGGCGTGCCGGACGCATCGTTGGGGACCTGCACATCGTTCTTCGTCTGCCAGGCCGGGCCGCCTTCCAGTTCGACGATGAACCTGGAATCGGATCCCAGGGCCTGGCCCATGGCGGGTGCTGCCAGGACGCACGAGGCGATCCCGGCAAGCAGAGCGGTGCGGACCAGGTCACGTGCGCTAACCGCCAAGGCGGGTCGCGGCGACATAGCCGGCCATTGAAACCAGGGTGCAGAGGACCGTTCCCCATGCCATGTCGACCAACGCGAGCTGCGTCCGAAACCCCTGCATGACCGCCAGGTTGGTGAGGTCGTAGGTCGCGTATGTGACGAGACCGAAGAAGGCGCCGAGCAATGCGGCGCGGGCCAGTGAGCCACGCTCGACCGCTGGCAGGACGACGAAAACCAGGATGGCGCCCACGAATAGTGCGTAGAACGCAAACGCCGGCAGCCAGCGCACGTCCGCTCTCATCAGGTGCCCCATCTGATCCCTGTAGAAGCCTCGCGCGATAGCTCCGAGCCACAGGAAATCGAGGGCCAGGAATGCCAGAAGCGTTGCCGAGTATGTCAGGATCAATTGACCGAACCGCATCGGATCTCCCACTTTGTCTAGGTGTTGTCTAGGTATAATACGAACAACGGCAATTCGGCGCCAGTCCGCGGACGTGCGTCGAGATGCAGGCGGGGGGACGAAGCAGTCTGGGGGGGACAGGCGAGAGCTTCCGGCGCAGGTGAGACCCACGCCGGAGACTCCCTCGCTCAGCCCTGCATGCATTCGTTCAGGCGAAGACGCTCAGATCGCGCAGGTCATGTCCGTGCCGCAGCACATCGGCGACTTGATCATGCCGTGTCCGTTCGGGCACTTCGAGACGTGCACCGTGCTGCCGTCTTCCTTCGTCAGCGTCTCATGCACCAGCTCCTTGCCGCAGTTGCCGCAGGTGATGATGCCGACGCTCATTCCGCACGTGGGGCAGGTGTACAGAGACATCTGTGATTTCTTCCGGTCTCGGGTTCTCGGCCAATCCGGCTGGACGCCAGCCAGCGTAGCATCTCGGCCCGGGTCGGGCCAGATCATGCGGTCGGCTCAGTCGCTGATCCTCATCACTTCGCCGCCGCCGGCGGGTACCACGTACACGGCGTACTTCCCGTCGCTGCCCGAATGGAACGCGATGTAGTCTCCGTCGGGTGACCAGAACGAAGCTCCCGAAGCCAGGCCTCCAGTGTCGACTCGGCGGATGTCCGTGCCATCGGCGTCAGCCACGTGGAGCCCCTCATCGCCGTCGCCCTCCCGCAGAGCGAACGAGAATCGGGTGCCATCGGGCGCCCAGGCCGGCGCCGCAGCGGACTGTCCCCGCGTAAGGTGCGTGAGTTGGCGTGCCACGCCCGTTTCGACATTCAGGGTCCACACGTTTCTCACATCGTCACCACCGAAATCGTATATGAGCGATCGGCTGTCCGGCGACCACTTCGGGTGAAACTCCCGCTCGGGGGTGTCCGTGAGTTGCCGGACATCGCTCCCGTCCGAGTTCATCACGAAGATGTCCGATCCGTCCATCCCCAACTGGACGAACGCGATCCTGCTTCCGTCGGGCGACCAGCTCGTATGCGCCTCACGCTCCGGCGTGTCCGTGAGCCGCGTCTCCGTTTCGGCGCCGACATCGAGCACGAAGATGTCCCAGGTTTCGCGCATGCCTCCCATTCCGCGCGCGAACGCGATCGCGTGCCCGCCCGGGCCCCATGTCGGGTTGGCGTCGTAGTTCGGAGCAGAGGTCAGTTCCGTGCGGTCGGATCCGTCCGGGCGCACGATGTAGATGGACGCGCTACCGCCTGATCTCTGGTAGTACGCGATCCAGGCGCCCGTGGGAGACCACTGCGGGTGCAGTGGCTGGGCATCCAGTGGGCCGGCACCGATGCACAGCCCGGCGAGCCCCGCTGCCACGAGCAATCCAGCCCTGCATCTGGCACACGTCATCGCCACCCCGTGTTCATTGGATTCAGTTCTGCGGGTCCGCAACGGCATAGGCCGCTCGCATCATTCCCTCGAACGCGATCCTGGCTTCCTCGCCGGGCGCATGGTTCGCCGTGTTGAATACGAGGATCACGGCCGTCTGCTTCAAAGGCTGAAAATAGAAGAAGGCCCGGAATCCGGCCTGGCTGCCGGTATGCCCGATCACCGAGTGCCCACCGTCCTTCACCAGGAAGAACGAAAGGGCCATGCTTTCGGTGCGACCCGTCCCAGGGTCCTCCAATACAGGAACGCGAGGCGCCCACATCTCCTGCAACGTCGCCCGGTCGAGGACCGCGTCGAAACGACGCTGCATCTCAGGACCGTGGGCCTCCCGCTTCGTCAGAAAGGCTGCGTACGCAGCCAGTTCGCTGATCGGCGCGTTCCACCCGCCGTTGGGGATCGTCACCCCCGGGTCGAAGTCGGCTCCGTTGTCTACGAGCTCGGCTTCGCCCGACGGGCCAGACACGATGTCGTAATTGTGCGACCGGTCCGGGGCCAGCCAGTAGGGGGTCACGCCGAAGTAGCTTCGGGAGAGGCCGAGCGGAGAGAAGAGGTTCTTCTGGATGTAGGCTTGCCACGCGTCGCCGGTGATCGCCTCGATGATCCTGGCCAGGTAGATGAAGCCAGGGTTCGAGTAGGAATAGCGCTCGCCCGGTCGAAACAGGAGCTCCTGGTACGGCATCATGGCCACGAGCTGGTTCCAGGTCGTGGGTTCGAACGGTTCCCAGTCCCGGCCCTCGGTCCACGGCCACGTCGGGTTCTGGAGACCGGAGCTGTGCGTGAGGAGCATCTCGATCGTGATGTCGTCGATCGCTCCGTAGGGGTCGTGGATCTGTCTGATCTCGGGTACCCATCGGGTCACCGGGTCGTCCAGTGAGAGCAGCCCGCGGTCCCGGAGCTGCATGATCGCGATCGCCGTCAGCGTCTTGGTGATCGATCCCCAGTGGAAGATCGTGCGGTCGCCAACCGCCGTGCCGGCCTCCAGGTCCGCCAGGCCGTAGTCGTGCCGGACCACGATCTCGCCGGCCCTGAGCGCCAGCGCGCTGCCCCCCACGACGCGGTTCGCCGCGACATACGTCTCGAACCGGTCGACAAGTTCGATCCAGCCCGACGGCAGTTCGGCGGAACCTCGCGTTTCCTGGGCCGTTCCGGGCCGAGCCGTCCCGAGGGAGCACAGAACCAGGACGATGAATATGGTGGGTCGGAACGCCGGGGACGGGCTGTCGTTGTTCAATTTACCACTCCTCATCGCGTATTCACGAGCGTGGTGGTCGCCGTCACTCTACCGCGTTGCCTCCGACGGGGCGAGACAGCCGGCCCGCCTTTGTGACCCACGGTCGGCCGAGTAGATTGGGGCGCTCGTGGCTCACCCGCTTCGCACCGGAGCCGCGAGTGGGAACCAACTCGAGGCAGGAGACAGACTTGATCAAGCCGTCCGCAGATAGCCGCTTCGCGCTGCCCGTACATGGGGCCGACGATCCTTCGACCGGGGGGCAGGGAACCACTCCTGGCAGTTTCGCGCTGGCCCCGGATGTCGGCGGACCGCTGACGTACTCGTCGCCCGATACCCCCGGCATGCCGGCTCCCTCGTCGCACACGGCGTGGGACTTCAACCCGGCGCCCCGTGGAGCGGAGAACGCGGTGACGCAGCTCGAGAGGGCCCGCCTGGGGCTGGTCACGCCCGAGATGCACAGGGTGTCCGAGCGCGAACCGCACCTTACGCCCGGGCAGGTACGGGACGAAGTGGCGGCCGGCCGGCTGATCATTCCAGCGAACCGGGTGCACCTGGGATACAACCTGGACCCGATGGCCATCGGGCGGGCTTCGAAGACCAAGGTGAACGCCAACATGGGCGCCTCGCCCGTGAGCAGCGGGACGGATGAAGAGGTCGAGAAGCTGCGCTGGGCGGAGCGGTGGGGCGCCGATACCATCATGGATCTCTCGACGGGCGGCGACCTCGACGCGTGCCGGGAGGCGATCATCCGCAACTCGACGGTCCCGATCGGTACCGTTCCGATCTACTCGATGATCATCGGCCGGCGGATCGAGGACCTGTCGTACGACTGGATACTCGAGACGCTCGAGCAGCAGGCGAAGCAGGGCGTGGACTACTTCACCATTCACGCCGGGGTCCTCCGGGAGCACCTGCCGCTCATCCAGGACCGGTTGATCGGCATCGTGTCGCGCGGCGGATCGCTTCTGGCCAAGTGGATGCTGGTGCACGACAAGCAGAACCCGATGTACGAGATCTTCGACGACATCTGCGACATCATGCGCGAGTACGACGTGAGCTTCTCGTTGGGTGACGGCCTGAGGCCGGGCGGCCTGGCGGACGCCACGGACGAGGCGCAGTTACGCGAACTCGAGACACTCGCCGAACTGACCGAGCGGGCCTGGGCCAAGGGATGCCAGGTGATGGTCGAAGGACCGGGTCACGTGCCGTTCGACCAGGTCGAGTACAACATGAAGCTCCAGCGCTCCCTGTGTCACGGCGCTCCGTTCTACGTTCTCGGTCCCCTGGTCACCGACATTTTTCCCGGATACGACCACATCACCAGCTGCATCGGCGCCACCGCGGCCGCCTACCACGGCGCGGCCATGCTGTGCTACGTGACGCCGAAGGAGCACCTGGGCCTCCCGAAGAAGGACGACGTGAAACAGGGGTGCGTGGCCTACAAGATCGCCGCGCACGCGGCCGACGTCGCTCTCGGAATCCCCGGTGCTCGCGACCGGGACGACGAGCTCACGAAAGCCCGGGCGGCCCTGAACTGGGAGAAGCACTTCGAGCTCAGCTTCGATCCGGACACGGCCCGGGCCCTGCACGACGAAGACCTGGATGTCGATACCGACTTCTGCGCCATGTGCGGACACGACTGGTGCAGCGTGCGGATCAGCAAGGAAATCCAGGAGTTTCAGTCGGGTAAGGACGAAGAGTACGTGCGAGAGAAGGTGATGAAGAGCGCGGCGCTCACGTCCGAGCAGCGTCAGATCCTCGAGCAGCGCGGCGTGCTGTCTCCTGAGGAGATTCACCGGCTGGCCACCAAGACGCGCGAGACCGTGACCGAGGGTGACGACGGCAAGGCCGTTTGCCACTCCGACTACGTCGAAAACCCGGACGAGGCGCGTCGATTGCAGACCGTGGGGCAGGCCGAACCGGGCACCGACTGAGCCCCGGCTCGAAGTCCGTTCGGGCTGGGGTCCGGCCCCTTCTTCCTCGTCCATCGACTTGAGGCGTTCCACCACGCTCGGGTCGTTGCGTCCCGTTGGGCTCCTGCGCCGAAAGAGCAGTCTATCCCATAACTACATATGAGGTTTGAAGATACGGGATCGAGCGACGGATTCTCCAGTTGGAATGTCCCTTGCGGCACTACCACAGGTTCAGCGCGACCCCGACGACGACCTTTGATCAGAGGCTTCAGGCCATGCGAAGATTCTCAGCCACGTTCCTGACCCTGCCGGTGGCTCTGCTGCTGGCGGCGTGCGGCGAACCGACCCCGGACTACGAGGCGACCGACTTGAGCGACAACGTCCTGCTGGCGGAATGGACCGGCCCGTACGGCGGTGTTCCGGCCTTCGACAAGATGGATCTCGCGGCCGTGAAGCCGGCGCTCGAGAAGGGCATGGAACTCGAGCTCGCGGAGATCGACGCGATCGCGAACAACGAGGAACCGCCCACGTTCGAGAACACGATCGTCGCCCTGGAAGGTGTCGGGAAGGACCTCGATCGGGTAGGGACGTATCGCGGCATCTGGAGCTCCAACATGTCGTCGCCCGAGTACCGCGAAATCCAGATGGAGATGGCGCCGAAGATGGCCGCGCACCGGACGAAGATCACCCAGAACGAAGCCCTGTTCGATCGCATCCGGACGGTGTGGGAAAGCGATGAGATAGAAGACCTGCGTCCGGACCAGCAACGCCTGGCATGGCTGGTGTACGACGGTTTCGCCCGAAACGGCGCTACGCTCGAGGGCGAGGCCAGGGAGCGCTACGCGGCGATCAACCAGGAGCTGGCGGAGCTGCATACCCGGTACGGGAACAACGTGCTGGCCGACGAGGAGGGCTACGTCACGTACCTCTCCGAGGACCAGCTGAGCGGCCTGCCGGAGGCGTTCGCGGCTGCTGCAGCTGCGGCGGCCGCAGATCGGGGACGCGAGGGCGAGTACGCCATCACCAACACCCGCTCGTCGATGGACCCGTTCCTCACCTTCTCCGACGAGCGCGAGCTGCGCGAGCAGGTCTGGCGCACCTATTACAGCCGCGGGGACAACGGGGATGAGCACGACAACAACGCCCTGATTCCGCGTATCCTGGAGCTGCGTAACGAGAGAGTCCAGCTTCTCGGCTACGACAACTACGCAGCGTGGCGCCTCGAGAATCGCATGGCGAAAGAACCTGGCAGGGTGTTCGAGTTTCTGGAGGCCGTGTGGGCCGCGTCCACGGCTAGGGTGGCGGAAGAAGTGGCCGACATGCAGGCGATCGCCGACGCCGAGGGCGCCGGGATCACCATCGAGCCGTGGGACTACCGGTACTACGCCGAAAAGGTGCGCCAGGCGAAGTACGATCTCGATTCCGACGAGGTGAAGCAGTACTTGCAGCTCGACAACCTGATTGCCGCGATGCACTTCGTGGCTGGCGAGTTGTTCCAGTTCCATTTCTCGCAGATCACCGATGGATCCGTACCGGTGTGGCACGAGGACGTCACGGTGTGGGAGGTGACGAACCGGAACACGGGCGAACACGTGGGCGTGTGGTACCTGGATCCGTTCGCCCGGCCCGGAAAGCGGTCCGGCGCCTGGGCCACGACCTACCGGAGCCACGAGACGTACGACGGCCTGAAGACCACGCTCGGCTCGAACAACTCCAACTTCATCAAGGGCGCTCCGGGTGAGCCGGTCCTGATTTCATGGGACGACGCCGAGACCCTGTTCCACGAGTTCGGGCACGCGCTGCACTACCTGTCGTCCAACGTGGCGTACCCGAGACTGAACGGCGGCGTGCGCGACTACACGGAGCTCCAGTCTCAGCTGATGGAGCGCTGGCTGCAGACCGACGAGGTGATCGACAACTACCTGGTTCACGTCGACACTGGAGAGCCGATTCCCGACGAGCTCGTGGCCAAGATCCGCAACGCGGCCACGTTCAACCAGGGATTCGAGACGACCGAGTACACGGCCTCGGCGATCATGGACATGAAGTACCACACCATGGACCCGTCGGGTCTCGATGTGGACGCGTTCGAGCGTGAAACCCTGGCCGAGCTCGGATTGCCGGGCGAAATCGTCATGCGGCACCGGAGCCCGCACTTCACGCACGCCTTTTCCGGAGAGGGCTATTCCGCGGGTTACTACAGCTATGACTGGGCCGAAGTCCTCGTCGCCGACGCCGCGGAGGCGTTCGCGGAGGCACCCGGTGGGTTCTACGACCCGGAGGTGGCGGCGGCGATGGTCGAGCACCTGTACGCGGTCCGGAACGCGGTGGACCCGGCGGACGCGTATCGGGCCTTCCGAGGCCGGGACGCGACCGTGGACGCGCTGATGCGGGCACGAGGATTTCCGGTTCCGGGCGAGTGATGGGCCTGCCGTGATCACGCTGGATCTGCTGCTCGTGCTGGTCGGGGTCGCGCTGTTTGCGGCCCTGGCCTGGGCGGCGGTCGAATCGGTCAGCGAGGATGAGCCGAGAGCGGCCAAGCGGCTCTTTGGCCTGGCCCTGATGGCACCGCTTCCGTTCCTCGCCGTGACCTCCCTTCCGGGCAACGCCGGGCAGTCCAGCGGCTTGATTCTCCTGGGACTGACGGCCCTGGGAGCGATCGCTCTCGTGGTGCCCACCGGTTCGAAGCATCGGGCTGAGCGAGACACTCCCACCACGCGCATCGATGAACGGGACATCATGTTCTCGCGCGCCCGCCTGGAACCGGGTACCGAGCGGTTCGACGCCTACTACGCGGAGAAACCGGAGCACCGGGAGCCGGACGATCGATTCCGCGCCCAGCCGGGACTCCTGAGGCCCGGATCCTCGCACTACGACCCGTACATGTTCGCTGCGGCGGACGCCAGCTTCGAGACTATCGCCGAGCTGCACTCGATGGTGGACGGGCCGGTCGCTCCGGAGCGGCAGGCTCCGGATCCTCCGGCGATCTCGAGGTTCGTTCGGGAGTGGGCGCTCAAGCTCGGAGCCGTGGACGCAGGCATCACCCAGCTCCGGGACTACCACAAGTACACGACGGTGGGACGAGGTCGGCAGTACGGACAGCCCGTGCGGCTGGATCACAGGTACGCCATCGCGCTGACGGTCGAGATGTCGAAGGAAATGATCGACCGCGCCCCGCGTGGACCCACCGTGATGGAGTCGGCCCAGCAGTACATGGATTCCGGGGCCATCGCCGTGCAGCTCGCCCAGTTCATCCGGAACCTGGGGTATCCCGCCCGGGCGCACATCGACGGCAACTACCGGGTCGTCTGCCCCCTGGTCGCTCGCGACGCCGGTCTGGGCGAGATCGGCCGAATGGGCCTGCTGATGACGCCTCGCCTCGGCCCCCGCGTGCGGCTGGCCGTGGTGACCACGGACTTACCCCTGGTAGTCAGCGAACGCGATCCGGAGCACTCGGTGCTCGATTTCTGCTCGATCTGCGAGAAATGCGCCGACGTCTGTCCCAGCCAGTCGATCAGCCGGGGCCTTCGGACCGAGATCGACGGCGCCTTGAGATGGCAGATCGACTCGGAAGGCTGCTTCACGTACTGGAGCAAGATCGGGACGGACTGCGCGCGCTGCATGTCGGCGTGTCCGTATTCGCATCCGGACAACCCGATGCACAACGCCGTGCGCTTCCTGATCCGGAATTCGGGCCTGACCCGGCGGATGGCGCTGGCCGCTGACGACTACCTGTACGGCCGCCGCCCGCCTCCGGCCGAGGTCACGCGCTGGATGGACGTGAGACGCGGGTCGTGACGACAGCCGACTCGTCCCGACCGGTCAGGCTGCCCGTGCTGCGGCTGAAACGGCATGGTCTTGCTCCTTCTGCATCGAAACCTGCGCGACCGGTTCATCGTCCTCTTGTGTATGCGC
This sequence comes from Gemmatimonadota bacterium, assembly GCA_023554435.1. Taxonomy (GTDB): domain Bacteria; phylum Gemmatimonadota; class Gemmatimonadetes; order Palauibacterales; family Palauibacteraceae; genus Benthicola. The sequence continues at coordinate 11,066 of JAMJQV010000033.1, forward strand.
AACGGATCGTCCTCACCGGACACCGATCGCTCCGAACTTCCCCGCTGCGAGCGACCTCCCCTCGCTCGCGCAGACGCCAACAGTGAGGTCTGTATCATGGTTCCCTGCATGACGCGCAGCCGGCGTTCTGCCAGCCGCCTATTACTTCTGTTCGCACTGATTCTCACGTGGCCGACCGTCGCCCTCGCGCAGGACGTGACCGGCGACTGGCACGGCGTCATGGACGTGGGCGCGGCCGGCCTCGTCTTCACCCTGCACGTAAGCGCTGCCGAGGACGGCTACACGGCGACGATGGACGTACCCGACCAGGGCGCCATGGGAGTCCCGGTCGACTTCGCGTTGTCCGATGGCGTGGTCACCTGGGGGCTCGCCGCGGCCGGAGTGAGCTACGAGGGAGCCGTCGACCCCGCCTTCACGAAGATCACCGGTTCGTTCAGCCAGGCCGGGCAGAGCTTCGACCTCGTCTTCGGGCGCGAGGAGCTCGCGGCGCCTCGCGGCAGCAGCGAGTGGAACAGGGAGCGTCTCTCGAAGACAGAGGCCTACATCACGATGCGCGACGGCGTGCGCCTGTTCACGTCGTTCTATGTACCGAAGGATACGACGCAGACCTACCCGATTCTGCTGATGCGGACCCCCTACAACTCGGAGCCTGCGGGAGAGGAGCGCTTCAACTACTTCGTGGGCATCTTCGCGGACCTCGTGGAAGCCGGCTACATCCTCGCGTTCCAGGACGTGCGAGGGAAGTACATGAGCGAGGGCGAGTTCGTGGACGTGCGCCCCCAGAATCCGAACCGGCAGTCGCCCGAGGACATCGACGAGAGCACGGACACCTACGACACGGTGGAGTGGCTGGTGAACAACGTCCCGCACAACAACGGGCGGGTGGGCATCTTCGGCGTGTCGTATCCCGGATTCTACGCCACGGTGTCGCTACCCGGGGCTCACCCGGCGCTGAAGGCCGTGTCCCCGCAGGCACCGGTCACCAACTGGTTCATCGGGGACGACTTCCATCACAACGGCGCTTTTTTCCTGATGGACGCGTTCTCGTTCTACTCGTCCTTCGGCCGACCCCGACCTGAGCCGACCCGCCAGGGCAACGCCCAGTTCCAGTGGCCGAACCGGGATTCCTACGACTTCTTCCTGCGGCTCGGCCCGATCAAGAACGTCGAGGCGAAGTTCTTCGGCGACAGCATCAAGTTCTGGTCGGAGATGATGGATCACCCGGACTACGACGAGTGGTGGCAGGCGCGCGATCCGCTGCCTCACCTGACGGACGTCACGCCCGCCGTCATGACCGTCGGAGGTCTCTTCGATGCCGAGGATTCGTACGGTCCGTACGCCGTGTACGGGGCGATCGAGGCGCAGAACCCGGATGCGGACAACCGGCTCCTGATGGGCCCGTGGTACCACGGGCAGTGGGCGTGGGACGACGGCGCCAGCCTCGGAAACGTGCACTGGGGCTCGAACACGGCCGAACGCTATAAGCAGATGGAGATGGAGTTCTTCAACTACTACCTGAAGGACGAGGGCGAGATGACGCTGGCCGAGGCGACCATCTTCGACTCGGGGGCCAACGAGTGGAGGGAATTCGAAGCGTGGCCGCCGCCGGGGCTCGAGCCCTTCGCTCTCTACCTGCAGCCGGGGGGCGGGCTGGCCTTCGCGCCGCCTCCGCCTGGTGACAGCTTCGACGAGTACGTGGCTGATCCCGACAACCCGGTTCCCTACACCGAGGACGTCCACCTCAGGCGCACCCGCGAGTACATGACGGACGATCAGCGGTTCGCGGCTCGCCGGCCGGATGTCATGGTCTACGAATCCGAACCCCTGGAAGAGGCCGTCACCCTGGCCGGTCCGGTGATCGTGGACCTGCTGGTGAGCACGACGGGCACGGACGCCGACTACGTGGTGAAGCTGATCGACGTGTTTCCGGACGACCTCGAGGACTATCCGGAGAACGACAAGGATGTCCCGATGGCCGGCTACCAGATGATGGTGCGCGGCGACATCCTGCGCGGGCGGTACCGGGACAGTTTCGAGCATCCCGAACCGTTCACTCCCGGCGAAGTCACACAGGTCACGTTCGAGATCCCGGCCATCCTGCACACCTTCAAGCTGGGGCACCGGATCATGATCCAGGTGCAGAACTCCTGGTTCCCGCTCGTGGACCGGAATCCGCAGGCGTTCGTGAACATCTACGAGGCCGACGAAGAGGACTTCCAGAAGGCGACGCATCGGATCTACCACGATGCGACGCGGCCGTCGGCGGTCCGGGTGGGAATCCTGAGGGAATAGCGCGGCGAGGAAGACCGGCGGCGGGTCGAAGGCGGGCTAACCCAGCTCCTCTTCGACCCGTTGCCACTCGTCCATCAGGCTCTCGACCTCGGATTGGAGCCGCGCGCGCTCTTCTTCGAGTCCCCGTACGTCGCCGCGATCGGTCGTCTCATAGAAGGTCGGGTCCGCGAACTTCGCATCGATACCCGCCACCAGGCTCTCTGTCTCTTCGATCTTGCCCGTGATCTCGTCGAGTCGCCGTTTCGCCGCCTTCCGAGCCCCTGCGTCCGACTTACCGCCGGCGCCACCCTTCTTCCGCCGCTCAATCTTCTCGACCTTCTTCTTCGTCCGGGCCTTCAGGACGACCGTGTCCACGTCGAGGTGATCGTCACCGCAGAAGTGCACGTAGTCCTCGTACGTGCCGTGATAGTCCCGTATTCCCTCCGCCGTGATCTCGACGATCCGATCCGCGAGACGCGAGACGAACCAGCGATCGTGCGATACCAGGATCAG
>JAMJQV010000004.1 GCA_023554435.1 Gemmatimonadota bacterium
CGCCAGGGAGAGGAAGGCGATCGCCATGACGGGATCGTCCGTGGGGCCAAGCCAGAAGTAACGGATCCGCTGCGCGGTCAGGCGGGTGAACTCGGCCGGATGCGACTCGATCCAGTCGAGCGCCTGGCGGCCGGACTCGCGCATGTAGGGGACCTCGCCCATCTCCTGGATCTCGCGCGCGGCGGATACGTGCGTGCGCGGATGTGGCGGCCAGTCGTTGAAATGCGGATCGGAGATGTTCGCCGTCGCTCCCTCGTGATTCCCCATGCGGAGCTCGAGGCCCAGGTTGCTGCGCAGGAAGAACACGGCGTCGAAGGTCCGGTAGTTCCTCACGCCCCACGGAATGCTCACGAGCAGCAAGCCGAGGAGAACGGTCGCGGCGGAGCCCCAGCGCGCCCTGTCCGATCGCCGCCATACCTCGATCCCCAGGTATCCGAGGAGGACGACGAGAAACACCGGCTGCACGTGACAGGAGACGCCGAACGCGGCCCCGAGGAGCAGGGAAGAGACCGGGCGCGGAGTGGACGCGGGCCGCTCTGCGTCTCCTGAGCGAATCGAGTCCCATCGCCGAAGCATGGCGACGGCCAGCAGACCCATGAGCACTGCGGCGAGCGCCTCGCCGTGCGCCAGAAACTGTGGCCACAGCGCTCCCGCGAGGCCTCCCGTCAGCCCCGCCTTCCAGCCGAGCCCGGTTCGCTGGCCGATCCACGGCAGGAGCCCCCAGATCGCCGACTGCGCGACTATCCGAAACAGCCAGCCCGCGATCCCGCCGACCATGGTGATGCCGAAGATCTTGAATATGACTGCCAGGATCATGGGAGGGATCGGGGCCAGATGGGCCGTGGGTCCGGTGGGCTCTATGTACGGATTGGCGAACTGACCTTCCGTAGCCAGCGATATGGCGATGGACTCCAGCTCCCAGTCGGTGCTGGGTTGCAGCATGTCGGTCGGAATCAGGGTGAGGAAGAACAATTGGACGGCGAGCGCGACGACGAAGACGCCGAGACACGGCCGCCATGGAAAGCGAGGGGGAGACTCACCGCGTGCGTTCATGACACGAGGCTCCTGTAGGCAGAAGTCCGAGTCCAAAGTAGCCCGGAAGCGCCCGCCGCACATGTCCCGAAACCGCCCCGACAATTCTGGGAAGATATCTTCCCAGAACTGCGGTGGGCGTTCTACAGGGTGTCGCTCCGCCTCAATTCAGGAGGTTAGCCCGGGCGGTGCCTACTCAACCGGACCCAGGTACCGGTCGAGCCAGTCCAGCGACTCGGCGATGGCCAGATTCGCATCGTAGGCGGTCACGAAGTGGTTGGCGTCGGTGACGATGATCTTCCTGTCCGCCTCGGGCGTCCCGAGGTTCTCGTAGAACGGCATGATCGACGTCTCGAGGGGGAAGAACGAGTCGTACCGCCCGTTGAGCATCAGCGTCGGAATCGTGACGCGCGGGAGGTAGTTGAACGGGTCGGCCACGGGCTGCACGGCCTGCATCATCAGCCCGCCCACCACGAGAACGCTGGCCTTCACGCGGGGCTCGACCGCCGTCATGATGGGAGCCATGGCGCTGCCCCAGCTGATCCCCATGTAGCCAAGCCGGGCCGCGTCGATGTCGGGCCGCGTCTCCAGGTAGTCGACCGAGCGCCGGAGGTCCTTGCCCCAGGCGATCACGTGGTCCCGGTACAGGTTCGAATCGTCCTGGACGTCGGATTGAATGTCGCTCTGCCTCTCCCACGTTCCCTTGTAGATCGGATAGACCAGGGCCCGTCCGCTTCGCAGGATGTAGTCGAGGAAGCCGATGTTCATGTCGTCGTAGGACGTGCGGTAGAGGTCGCCGGAGCCGGGGAAGAACACGACGGCCTGGCGGGGAGGGGAACCGGTGCCGCCCACCGGAAGGAACACGAACAGGGCCAGCCGCTCGTCCCCGTACGCCGCGTCCAACTCGACGTGATCCCGGATGTACGTGGCGGTGGTGTCGGAGCTGATCACCACCGCGTTGAGGGCCGTACGGTCGTATTCGAACATCTGCCGATACACGTCGAACACTTCATCCGAGACCGGCTGCTCTGCGTCGTAGTCGCGGAGGGCCTTTTCGATTTCGGCGCTTGCAGCCCGGATGTTCGTGGTGTCCGGATACTGGACCAGCCGAATGCCGTTCCCCGGGGAACGGTCGAAGGCCTCCGACGTGACCGCGTCGTTGAACGCGTACTCCGGATCGTTCCAGCCACCGCCCTGAATGTAGCGGGCCTCGCCGTCCGGGTTGCGGGTCCATTCGCGGACGTTGCCCGCCATGTCGTAGATGCCATCGCGCGTGACGCCCTGGTACTGGCCGACCGGGGCCGCTCCCCGGCCCGAGTAATTGCTGAGCGGCACCACGTGGTTGGAGCTGAACGGATCCGCGGCCGTATACCAGTGATACACCGTCGGCAGCGACTTCCCGGCGTAGCAGGCGAAGGCTTCGGCCTCGTACCAGCTGATCCCGGTGACCGGCAGATCATCCTCGCCCGCCGGGTAGGAGCCCGCCTGCCAGACGCTCGGACCGGGCCGCTGCGTCTGGTCCACGAACTCCGCGACCGCCGCCTCGAACGGGATCTCGACGCCATCGCGCACGAAGGGGTGGGTCCAGCACGCCGCGTCTCGATATCCGCCCGCATCCACGAACTCCTTGAACTGGCGGTTCGTGACCTCGTGCACGTCCATGAAGAAGTCGCCAAGCGCGAGCGAGTCCAGCTGCTCGAGGCCCGGGGCCCAGATCTTGGCCGATCCGCCGGTCACGCGCGCCATTCCTGCGGGCAGAGACTCCTCCGTGTCGAGGACGAAGGGTGGAGCGGCGGCCAGGCGGCCCGAGAAGTCTGCGGTCTCACGCGGAAGGTGGCCATCGAGTTCGAAACGCACGCGCGACAGCCCGAACGGAAAGCGCTCCACCGTCACGGGAGTGCGGCCGAGCTCCTCCCACTCGGCGTCCGGGTCCTCGTAGTCGCGGCGGTAGGCCATGGCTCCCGCCGGCTCTGTGGTGAGCGTCAGGGTTCGCGACACCTCGGACCACATCGATTCCCGCACCGAATCGTTGCTGATTACGCCATCCAGCTCTCGGGCGATCGCGTTGGCGCCCGGAAAATCGTACTCACCGACCAGGCGTTGGATCTCGTCGAGGCCGGTGACGAGGTCCCATTCCGAATCCACGGTCTCGTTCGCGCCGACGATCATCCAACCGGTGACGGCGATGCCCCACAGGGCGAGGGCCGCAACGCCGCCCTTGAGAACGGTGCCCCACGTGAAGAAGCCGCGAGTGCTGGCCGCGCCGGCGGGATCGCTTTCGGCAGCGCCTCCCACGCCAGTCCCGTCGGTCGCGCTCGAGCCTAGGCCGATGCCCTGGAAATAGGCCGTGGCGGCCGTGATCGGCAGTCCGATCAGGAGCAGCGTCAGCGTCATCGTGAACACCCAGGGGGGCAGGGCGACGTTCTGGGTCAGGACGTCGATCACCTGGAGGACGACCCAGGAACCGGCCAGGTACAGGCCGATGACCTGCCACAGGGAACGCTGGTGTGTCGAACGGGACATTTGGCCTCTCGCTTTGGGTACGGACGGACTTCTGGACGCGCCAGTATAGGCAAAGCGTCGGGATGTGAGAAGCGGTCGCGATACTCCCTCCAAAACCACTCCGACGGTTCTGGGAAGATATCTTCCCAGAACTGACGACTGCTTCTCGAGCCCGACACCCCCGACGCCCCCCACCTTGCTGCGCAGCCCGCCGCCTTGCGATCTTCGGCGTAGGGTCAGGCGTCACGCACAGCGAAAGGAAGACCAGGCTTGAGCGAAGGACCGCAGCGTCTCCGCAAGGAACTGGGACTGTTCGACGTCTATGCGATTAGCACGGGCGCGATGTTCAGCTCTGGGTTCTTCCTCCTGCCGGGTCTGGCGGCCGCCAAGACCGGACCTTCGGTAGCGCTCGCCTACCTGGTGGCCGGCCTCTTCATCCTCCCGGCGATGTTCAGCGTGGCGGAACTCGCGACGGCCATGCCACGGGCCGGCGGGGCCTATTATTTCCTGGATCGAGCGCTCGGACCGCTGGTCGGAACCGTGGGCGGGTTGGGTACCTGGCTCGCGCTGGTGCTGAAGAGCGCGTTCGCGCTCGTGGGGATGGGCGCATACCTCGGGATCTACTTCGATATCCCGATCAAGCCGCTGGCCATCGGTCTGACGATCGCCTTCATGCTGATCAACATCGTGGGGGCGAAGGAGACGAGCGGCCTGCAGCGTGCGCTGGTCACGGCGCTCGTGGCCATCATGGTCTTCTTCATCGCGCAGGGACTGGTGTTCGTGTCGAACGACCTGGCGGCGAGCGGAGTGGCCGCCCGGGAGAGGTTCAGTCCGTTTCTCGCCTTCGGTTTCCAGGGTTTCATGGCGACGGTGGGTTTCGTCTTCGTGTCCTACGCCGGCCTCACCAAAGTGGCGAGCGTGGCCGAGGAGATCCGGAACCCCGATCGCAACATTCCGCTCGGCATGGTGCTGTCGCTCGGCACCGCGGCCTTCGTCTACACGGTGGGCGTGCTGATCATCGTGGCGGTGCTGCCGGCTGACGAGCTTCGGCACGACCTCACGCCGGTGGCCACCGCGGCGCAGGCCTTCTTCGAGTGGCTGCCCGGCGGGCTGGGCGTGATGCTGATCGTCGCGGCCGCGATCGCCGCCTTCGCCTCCACGGGCAACGCGGGCATTCTCTCGGCGTCACGCTATCCGCTGGCGATGGCGCGGGACCGCCTCGTTTCCGCGCGGTTCGGAACGCTTGGTCGGTTCCATACTCCGACCTTCGCGATCGTCGTCACCGGACTGCTGATGATCGGCTCCATCCTGTTCCTGGACGTGGAGGCCATCGCCAAGCTGGCCAGCGCCTTTCAGCTGGCCCTGTTCTCGCTGCTGTGCCTGGCGGTGATCATCATGCGCGAGAGCCGGATCGCGGGGTACGATCCCGGATTCAGGTCTCCGCTCTATCCTTGGATTCAGATCTTCGGGTTCGTGACGCCCTTCTGGCTGATCTCCGAGATGGGTGAGCTCGCGGTGCTGTTCACGGGCGGGCTCATCACGCTGACGATCGGCTGGTACTTCGTGTACGGTCGCGCCCGCACCGTCCGGGCAGGTGCGGTCTTCCACACCTTTGCACGTCTTGGTGAGCTGCAGCACGCCGGCCTCGATGCCGAGCTCCGCGGGATCGTGAAGGAGAAGGGGCTGCGTGAGGAGGATCCGTACGACGAGGTCGTGGCGCGCGCGGCGGTGCTGGATCTCGACAGAGCGCTTCCGTTCGGAGATTTGATCGTCCTGGCGGCAGACCGGCTGTCGAAGCAGACCGGCGTTCCGGCCGAGCAGCTCAATCGCGGATTCCAGCAGGAGGTGGAGGCCGGGTTCATGCCTGTGGCCCGCGGCGCGGCTCTCCCCCACCTGCGGATCGCCGGGGTCCTGGAGCGGCCCACCATGCTGATCGTCCGGTCAGTGGACGGGATAGGGGTCCGTGATGCGGCGGAGTCCGTGCACGCGATCTTCTTCCTGTTGAGTCCCGAGGACGAGCCCGGGCAGCACCTCAGGCTGCTGGGCCATCTGGCGACGCACGTGGACGATCACGGGTTCGTGGAGCGCTGGCTGGATGCCCGGGACGCGGACGAGTTGCGGCACACCCTCCTGCGTGAGGAGCGCTCGCTGTCCCTGCGCATCGACCGCGGAAGCGCGGCGGCCGACCTGATTGGCCGCGCCATTGTAGACATCGACTTACCCGGTGATGCCCTCGTGGCGTTGATCCGGCGCGGTGGGCATGGGCTCATCCCGCATGGTAGCACCGTCCTCGCTGAAGGCGACCGCTTGACGGTGATCGGGGGTCCCGACACCATCCGGACGCTGGCCGAGCGCTACGGGCCGCAGTAGCGACTCACCGTCCGCCGCAGCTCTCTCAGGCGCCGATCACGGTCAGGCCCGACGCTCGCGCTGCCAGCGCCAACGCCCGGTCGTGGGTCGCGAGGGCCAGGTCGTCACCGCGCGTGTCGCGCCACAGGAGGGCCGTGGCCAGGTGCACGGCGTCGAGGGTGCCGAGGGCAGTGGGGAAGGGCTGGCCAGCACGCCGGAGCACGGGCCACGTGGGCTCGACCACTTCCATACCGGCCGTGAGGCGGTAGACGGCTTCGCGCCGGACCGCGAGGTCTTCCGGCGGCAGATTCTCCCTCAGGCGCAGGCGATCCAGGGCCCGCAGGCACTCGACCTCGACCAAAGCCGATCCGACGGCGAGCTCAATTTCGGGCCACTCGTTGAGCCGATCGGGCTGGCCCAGGAGCACCCGCAGTAGCACCGAGGCGTCCAGATACACGATCACCGGGTCAGCGCTCCACCTGGCGCTCTTCGCGCAGCAGCTCGAGAACGTCGATCTCGATATCCAGCGGAGGTGGCAGGGGGATGTCCTGGATTCGGATCTCCGCGCCCGAGGGGGAACGCACCGTGAGGGGGTCGGCGTCTTCGAGAGGGAGGATGCGGGCGATTTCCGTCTCCCGGTCGAGTACGGTGATGGACTCTCCGCGCCTGACTCGCCGGAGGTACTCCGACAGGCGAGCTTTGAGCTCCGCCACTCCCACTCGATCGTTCATAGTCATAAGGTGACTATTAAGGATCACTTCAGCAAGCTCCAGGCTCGGGGCAAGTTCCTGCGGTTCTGCTCTATGCGTTCGGATCAACGGGAGCTCAACGAGAGCCGGCATCCGGGGTACCTCGCCAACGGAGGGCTACCTGCGCTGGCGCCCTTGAAAACGGCCTCCGCAGTTCTGGGAAGATATCTTCCCAGAACGGATGACCGCGGTTCGGGCCCTAGCCCCCACGACCCTCCACCTTGCTCCACACCCCACCGTCCGGCGATCTTCGCCGGATGAGTGAAACTCCCGGATACCAGCGGCTGTTCGCCGAGCTCAAGCGCCGGAACGTGTTCCGCGTCATGACGACGTACGGCGTCGTGTCCTTCATCGTCCTCCAGGTGGCGGACATCGCGTTTCCGGGCCTCGGTCTGCCGGAGTGGACCATCACCCTCGTCCTGGTCCTCACGCTGATCGGATTCCCGATCGCGGTGGTACTGGCGTGGGCGTTCGAGATGACTCCGCAGGGCGTGAAGAAGACGGAGGACGCGGCGCCCGGAGAGATCACGCAGATCATTTCAGCTCCGGCCGCACGCCGGTGGCCCGCCGGAGTTCTGGCGCTGCTCGGAGTCTGCGCGCTGGTCGTGGGCGCCTGGTGGGCAGGTCGAAGCACCGCGCCAGGGGCCGATGTCGCCGCCGTCGATACAGCTGCCGTGGCCGGGGCGGAGGGTGACGAGCAGACGGCCCGGGACGCTGAGGTTCTGCAGGCCGCCTACGCGGACCTCGCCGAAGACTCCCGCCCATCGATCGCCGTGCTACCGTCCGCGGACATGAGTCCGGACGGAGACCAGGAGTACTTCGCCGATGGGATGACGGAAGAGCTGCTGAACACGCTCGCGAAGATCCGTCAGCTGCGGGTAGCCGGCCGCACGTCCGCGTTCGCCTACAAGGGACAGGACAAGGACCTGCGTGAGATCGGCCGTGAACTCGGGGTCCGCTACGTGGTGGAGGGCAGCGTCAGGAAGCAAGACGACCGGCTCCGGATCACCGCGCAGCTGGTCGATGCGGGCGACAACTTCCACCTGTGGTCGGAAGCCTACGACCGGACGATGGACGACGTCTTTGCCATCCAGGAAGAGATCGCGGGTGCCATCGCCGCCCAGCTGCAGGTGTCGCTGGGGCTGGAGGAGGGCGGCGCGCTCGTCGCTCCCATCGCGGATATCGAAGCGTACGAGATGTACCTCACAGCCCGGGCGGGCATGCGAGAGCGGGGATCGGCTGTGCTGGAGGCCGTTCGGCTGTTCGAAGAGGTCGTGGCCCGTGACTCGACCTGGGCGCCGGCCTGGGCCGGCCTCGCCCAGGCGTACACGCTGGCGCCGTTCTATACGCCAGGCAACGTGACGGAGCAGATCGGTCCGGAGGCATGGGGACCGGCGCTCGCTGCTGCCGAGGAAGCGGCCGTGCGCGCCCTCAGGCTGGACCCGGGTGTCGCCGGGGCGGAAGTCGCTCTCGGCAACGTCTTCCGCGACCGCTGGGAGTGGGATCTGGCTGAGGTCCACTATCTGCGGGCGCTGGCGCTCGACCCGGACGACGGGGAGGCGCACCAGCAGTACGGCGAGATGCTGGCGGCGGTCGGCCGCCAGGACGAGGCGCTACGCAGTGCGCGCAGGGCCCTGGCGCTGGACCCGACGTCGACGATCCGCGGCAACGTAGTGGGGTACATCCTGCTCCTGAACGACCGCCCCGAGGAATCGATCGCCCAGCTCCGGGCCGCGATCGTCCACGGCGCCGAGATTCCGATGCCGTACGAGAACCTGAGTAGAGCTCACCTCTTTCTCCGCAACCTGGACGAGGCCGAGCGATGGAACCGCCAGGAGTACATTCCCCGTCTCGGATTTGACGAGGCGACGCGAACCATGTGGGACGGGGCGGCCGCTGTGCGTTTCGAGTCGTTCCGCAATGGTGACCGCGCGGCGTACGACAGGTGCTGCGCCGGTCGGGGCCCGCCCAGCGACTACATCGTGCTCGGGGACACGCTCGCGGCGATCGAGGCGCTGAGCGAGCGGTATCGCGACCTCCCCAGGTTCAACGCGAACGCCCTGAACCCGCTGTGGCGTCCGGACTTCGACGGTCTTCGCGACGATCCCCGGTTCCAGGACGTATTCGACGAGATCCTGGCGCACGCGGGACTCGAAGGCGCGGAGCTCAAGCGGGCGCCGGCGGGCGAGTAGTCGCCGGGCCTCCGGTTTCCGCCCGCCTTGCCGCCCGCCGTCACAAGTCGGACATTCATCTCACCCCCCTGCGCCACCTCCGACCGGGACTGGCCATGGAGACCCACGCACACGGCCCGCAGGTCATCGTCGACCCAACGACCCTGAATCCGGCGAAGCGCACCCTCCTTCTGAATGGTGCCCTCGCGGGCGACGAGACCCTGGAGCCGGTCGAAGAGGCACTGCTCGCGCTTCTCCGTGAGGAGCGGACCGAGATCCGGGGCTACGCGATGCGGGATGTCCCGCTGGCGCACTGCCAGGGGTGTTTCGAGTGCTGGACCACGACGCCCGGGCTGTGCAAGACCGAGGGGGACGCGGGGCGAGAGATCGCCGCGGCCCTGATCAAGAGCGACCTGGTGGTGATCCTGACCCCGATCACCTTCGGCGGCTATTCCTCAGAGATCAAGAAGGCGATGGACCGGATCATCTGCCTCGTGCTGCCGTTCTTCCGACGCGTCGATGGCGAGGTGCACCACAGCCAGCGGTATCCGAGCTATCCGGCCCTGGCCGCCGTCGGGGTGCTGCCGGCGCCGGACGAGGAGCAGGCCCGGATCTTCCGGTCCCTCGTCGGTCGGAACGCCCTCAACATGGACTGCCCGGTCACGGCCGTGTGCGTGATGGAGGCCGGCACTCCGCCGCCGATACTGCGGGACAGCCTCGCGGCGGACCTCGAGCCCGTCCTGGCCCACGTGGGCGGGAGGGTCGCGTGAGCGCCCTGCGGGTCGTGCTCCTGGTGGGGAGCGCGCGGCCTCCTGGTACCGGCAACTCGGAGGCTCTCGGCAGCTACCTGCTGGCCCGTCTGGCCGAGGGTGGCATGGGGACCGAGGTCTTCCACGTGCACCGGTGCCAGCGCCCGGAAAAGGAACGAGCCCTGTTCGAGGCGGTGGGCGGAGCCGACGTGTTCGTCCTCTCGACGCCGCTGTACGTGGACGCCCTGCCGTACCTGGTCACCCGCTGCTGTGAGCGAATGGCCGCACACCGGGCGGCTGAGCCGCAGGAGCACCGCTCGCGCATGGTGGCCCTGGTGAACTGCGGGTTTCCGGAGCTCGAGCACACTCTCACCGCGCTCGACATCTGCGGAGTCTTCGCGCGCCAGGCCGGCTTCGTGTGGGCCGGCGGACTGGGCCTCGGGGGAGGGGAAGCGATCGGGGGCAAGCCGCTCGAGGAGGTGGGCGGCATGACGCGTCACGTGCGCGGCGGACTGGACCTGGCGGCCGAGGCGCTGCTGGCCGACCGGGTGATACCCGAGGAAGCGCAGGCCCAGCTGGCTCGACCCATGATCCCGTCCCGGCTGTATACGACGCTCGGCGACATCGGGTGGCTGCGGACGGCGCGGAAGAAAGGCACGCTCAGGAGGTTGTGGGACCGGCCGCTGGGGTAGACGGGGAGCGGGGTCGAGGACAGGACGCTGACCCACAACTGGCGCGGCGGACTCGCGCTGCTCCATCACCATCGTTGCACCCCATGACTCTCGTCGTAAGTTCTCCTGCGTTTCCATTGGCTCATCCGCGTTCTCCTGCTAGCGACGGCCGGGATCCCGCTGTCTGCCAGAGTCGCCGGATCGTGGTCCGGCTCGAGGAGCAGCACTCTCAGGAATCCAGGGTTTCATGGGGTCAGAGTTCTTAGTCTATTTGAGACTCGGGTTCGAACACATCACGGACCCCGCGGGCTACGATCATCTCCTGTTAGTGGCCGCTCTCACCGCCACCGACCTCGGCAAGTGGCGCCGGCTGTTCTGGCTCGTCACC
>JAMJQV010000303.1 GCA_023554435.1 Gemmatimonadota bacterium
ATCTGAATCGGACCGCCCGCCCACTGCGCATCGGGAATCAGGTGATACACAGGATCGGGCTCTGTCGGAGTAGCATCATCCCCGCAGGCCGCCATGACACTAGACAGAACGGCCACGAGTACGCCGCGCGGGTAGCGCATCATTACCTGGCCCTTTCTCGGCTCTGCCTCTTGTCCATCTAACTCTTATTCGATGACCGATGTCCCGCTGGACGTTCTCGAACCAGACGCGAGGTAGTCCACATGCATCGGACAAAGAAGTGATCCCAGATCGACGCGGCTATGCAGCTCTTCCGCATCGGTCGGTTATCAAGGTGGGGCGCAGCCTAAAGATAGCGCTACATGTGGCGGAAAGCACACATCGGAGGCTCCTTCAGCGGCGTGGAATGTACTCCACGTGCTCGAGGCCTTCGAAATCCGAGTCCTGGGTCCAGAGAATTGCGCCTAAGCTGCGCGCACTGGCAAGAATGACGCTGTCAGCCAGGGGCAGGTCATGGCGCCGTCCCAACTCTCCGGCGAGCAGCGCGATCTCCTGGGTCAGGTCGACGCCGGTACCGTCCTGCAGGGGGGAAACGGCTCGGACCGCGGTCTCGATCCCGAGGAATCGCCTGAGGTGGCGGTAGACTTCGAAGATCACGATCGACGGCACGACCAGACTGTCGGTTGCGACTATGGCAGGCGCGAATCGGTCCGCATTCGGCTCATCGAGCAGGTACGAGAGCCAGCCAGAGGAATCGACGAGGTTCATAGTTCGCGGTCAAGTTCGCGTTCGAAGGGCGGGATGTTCAGATCCTTCAGGAACCCACGCATCGACTCGATGGGAACGTGGGGCACGAGCAGGACGGAGTTGTCGAGCTCGAAGATGTGAATCTTCTGGCCCACTCTGAGTCCGATCCGCTCCCGCACCTTCTTGGGGATTACCACCTGGAACTTGGGTGATACGGTCACTGTCGTCATACCGGATTCCGATCGATCATTTGTACGTTGTACCAAATCGGTATACGCGGTGTGTGTCATTGAGTTCCCTTTCTCACAGCTGGTCCGCCGGACTCCGCACGCCCATCCCGCCCTCGTTCAGCACGTGGGTGTAGAGCATGGTGGTGCGCACGTTCCGGTGCCCGAGCAACTTCTGTACAGTGCGGATGTCGTAGCCGGCCTCGAGGAGGTGGGTAGCGAAGGAGTGGCGGAAGGTGTGGCAGGTGGCCCGCTTGGGGATCCCGCTACGTCGTACGGCCTCGGTCACGGCGCGCTGGACGCACGACGGATGGAGGTGGTGTCGGCCGCGGCGGCCGGTGGCCGGGTCGGCGTGAATGCGGGTCGCCGGAAACACCCACTGCCAGGCCCACTCGCGGCCGGCATTGGGGAGCTTTCGTTCCAGGGCCGAGGGCAGGGCCACCCAGCCGGCGCCGGACCCGACATCCCGGTCGTGCCGGTCACGCGCCACCTGCAGGTGTCGGCCCAGTTCGCCACGGATGCGCTCGGGTAGCATGGAAACCCGGTCCCGATCGCCCTTTCCTTCCCGGATCAGGATCTCCCGCCGCTCGAAGTCCACGTCCTTCACCCGAAGGCGCATGCACTCCATGAGGCGCATCCCGCTTCCGTACAGCAGCGTCGCGATCAGGCGGTGCGTGCCCTGCATGCGGTCGAGGATAGAGCGGACTTCGGTGGGTGTGAGGACGACGGGCAGCCGGGTCGGGGATCGTGCGCGGACCACACGGCCGGGACGCTCGACTTCTAGTCCGAGTACTTCCCGATACAGAAACAGAAGGGCGCTGGCCGCCTGGTTGTGGGTTGAGGCGGCCACCCCCCGGCGCACCGACAGGTAGGTGAGAAAGGCATCGATCTCGCGGGTACCCATGCGCGCCGGGTGCCGGCCGCGGTGGAACCGGATGTACCGGTCGGCCCACGATGCGTAGGCCTGCTCGGTCCTGCGACTCATGTGCCGCGCCCGGATCCTGGAGCGCAGGTCATCCAGCAGGAGCAGGTGATCGGGCTTTCGATCGCGCATGCCCCAAGATCCGCCCGGCCATCAACGGATTCGCATCCCTTGAAGTTCTACGATCAGGTGTACAGCCCTTCCAGCCGGTTGAGGCAGCTGGCCCAGCCGCCCTCGTGGTCGGTCATGGACTTCTCATCGGGGTGGCCAGAGTGGACCATGGTGACTTCGGTGCCACCGTCCACGGCTTTGAACTCGATCTCGATCAGCGACTCGCCGTGGTCGGGATGCTCGTCCCACGACCAGGAGTAGACGAGCCGGCGGGGTCGCTCGATCTCACGGTAGATGCCACGAGCCGTGTGCTTCCCGCCTTCCGCATTCTGCATCTGGAGCACGAACCGGCCGCCCACGGTCAGGTCCACTTCCGAAATGGGAATGTCCATGCCCTCCGGGGCCGACCACTGTCGGAGGTGTTCGGGCTGCGTCCACGTGTCGAACACGGCCTCGGGACCGGCGGCGATCACTCGCTTGATCTTCAGCGTGTAGGCCGTCTGGGTCGTCATTCGTCCTCCTCGTCCACGGGGTTCGGCGTCTCCAGGTAACGGGCGAGCGCGTCGAGCCGTCCCTCCCAGAAAGCGCGGTAGTGTTCCACCCAGTCGGCGGCCTCTCGCAGCGGGGTCGCGTCGAGTGCGCACCGGCTGATGCGTCCCTCCGGAGTTCGCTGCACCAGCCCTGCCCTTTCCAGCACCCGGAGGTGCTTGGAGATCGCGGGACGGGAGATCTCGAACGGCTCCGCCAGCTCTCCCACCGTGCGCTCTCCGTGGGCCAGCTCTTCCAGAATGGCCCGGCGGGTGGCGTCGGAGAGAGCTCCGAAGACCGAATCGAGTTGCCGACTATTGGTAACCATATGGTTACGAACATAGAAGAAGAGAACGCCGGGTCAAGGGGGGGTGAATCGAACCTCGGTCTACTGGACCCGGGACGATGCCACCTCGCGGTGCAGGCGCCAGACACCGTCGGGGCCCTTCTTGAGAATCGCGAGGAACGTATCGTGAAGCTCCTGCACCGTCCCTTCCTCATCCGTGTAGTAGACCACACTCACACCGAAGTCCCATGCAACGCTGTCGCTGACAACAACCGTCTCGGCAGGATGCATCGAGATGCTGTCGTAGGGAAACGGTGTCCCGCGATCCGCACCCAGTTCGCGCATCCGCTCCCACTCGGCACTCCCGGGCGCGACGGTGACGACATCAGGTGTCACGTAGCTGCTCAGGTCCTCGTACCGACCGGCCTTGAGGGCCGTTTGGAATGCCGATCGAGTCTCCTCGATCAGTGCGAGCTCGGCTTCGTAGTCCGGCCCGCTCACGGACGCTGGCGCCTCCGCGTCCTGTACCGCACAGGAGCTGCAAAGGAGCGCAAGGCCGAGTACAGGCAGTCTGACCTTCCACCAGCCGACCGGATTGTGACGTGCGGGCATCGTCGTGACCTCCTCGTGTCAACTCTCTCGGAGCGGGATTTTCAACTTCTGCCGTCCCAGAAAAACCGAAGGGCCCGGCGGACACAAGGTCGGCCGGGCCCCATGGTGTGACTGTCGTCAGAGTGGCGAGTCTCAGTCCACCCAGTCGGCAATGAACAGGTTGGTCTCTCTCGGCAGCTCGTTCCCACGGTTGGAGGCGAAGATCAGCTTCGTCCCATCGGAGTTGAACATCGGGAACCCATCGAAGTCACCCGAGAAGGTGATCTGCTCGAGGCCTGATCCATCGACGTTGATGGCCCACAGGTCGAACTCGCGTCCGCTCGGGTCGCCGAGGTTCGACGAGAAGATGATCCGCTCTCCATCGGGGAACATGTACGGGCCGAAATTCGCGGCCCCGTTGTCGGTGAGCTGCACCTTGTTCGACCCGTCGGCGTCCATGACGAAGATGTCGAGCTGCGACGGGCGGATCAGACCCTGCGCGAGAAGGCGCTGGTAGTCGGCCAGCTCGTCACCGTCAGGATGACTCGCCCGGTAGATGATCTTTGTCCCGTCGTACGAGAAGAAAGGACCGCCGTCATAGCCCGGTGAGTCCGTGAGGCGGGTCACTTCCGAACCATCCATCCGCATCTTGTAGATCTCCAGGTCGCCGTCGCGGGCGGAAGTGAATACCACCCATTCGCCGTCCCGGGAGACCGTAGCCTCCGCGTCATACGCCGGGGTGTCGGTGATCCGCGTAAGGTTGG
Organism: Gemmatimonadota bacterium; assembly: GCA_023554435.1. Lineage (GTDB taxonomy): Bacteria > Gemmatimonadota > Gemmatimonadetes > Palauibacterales > Palauibacteraceae > Benthicola. Next base: position 4,156 of record JAMJQV010000303.1, read on the forward strand.
AGCCGTCGGCGTCGGCCACGAAGATGTCGTAGTCGTCGTACAGCGCCCAAACGTACCCCTGCGACATGTCCGCCTCGGGTGGGCACTCGTCGCCGCCCAGGTGCGTGGACCCGTAGACGATCTTCTCGTTCCCCGGGAAGAAGTAGCCGCAGGTGGTCCGGCCCACGCCCGTGCTCACCAGGCTGAGCTCCGACCCGTCCGGGCGCATGGTGAACTGCTGGTCGCACTGAGCCCCCCGGGGCGTGGCCTGGAACATGATCCACTCGTCATCCGTGCTCCAGTACGCCTCTGCGTTCTGCCCCCCGAACGTCAGCTGACTCAGAGACGCGAAGTGCCTTTCTTCCTCGAGAATCAGGTGACTGACATCCTCGAATCCCGTTTCGAACGGAGCCTCGGCGACCGCCTCGGCTTGCTCGAGGGCTTCCGTCTGATCCGCAGCCGTGTCGGCCTCATCCGTCTGTCCGCCGCACGCCGACAGGGCGATGAGCCCAAGGGCCCACCCGTGCCGTGTCAAGAACCCAGTGCTTCCCCGATGATCCACGTGATGTCCTCCACGATGTCGTCCCACGCCACCTCGTCCGACTTGGTGACCGTGATGAAGTTGTCCACGATGAGGAGGGCCCGGACGCCGTCGACCGCGAAAAGGCGGGTCGCCAGTTCGTCGTCCCCGGCCTCGTCGGCCCCGAAGTACGAACGGCTCTTCGTGCCAAGCGATGCTCCGCTCACCACGAACTTCGCCGCGTTCGGGTTCGGCGTTCCCTGCACTGTGATGTCGGCCTGGGACATCGGACCTTCTCCTCTTGTGATCCCGTCCTCGGAAAACGGGGCGGGAATGTATCGCCCTGCCGCGGGCGCGTCATCTCCGGATTACTACGGTGCCGCGGGAACTCCACTCAGCAAGCGCGGCCGATCGCCTCGTCCAGCATACGGGTGGCCGCACGCATCAGGTCCCGGCTCAGGGACAGCGGTGGCGAGAGCGAGATGACGTTGCCGGC
>JAMJQV010000304.1 GCA_023554435.1 Gemmatimonadota bacterium
CCTCGATCTCCAGGGTCGGCGACCCTCGCACCACCAGGTCGGCCACCAGGCTGCCCGTGATGGGGCCGAGGGTGAGACCGAGCATGGCGTGACCGGTCGTCACGTATGCGCCCTCGTACCCGGGCACCCGTCCAATCACCGGCAGACCGTCCGGTGTGCAGGGCCGCAACCCGCACCATTCAGAGACGGACTCCGGTAGCTCGGCGACGGTGAAGTACCTGCGAGCCGCCGCGTCCAGTTGCTCCAGCCGATCCCGGCGCAGGTTGAGATTCAGCCCCGAAAATTCGAGAGTCCCCGCGAACCGGACGTGGTTCTCCATCGGCGAGCAGAACACGGCCCTCTCCGCGAGCAGGCACGGCACGCTCAGGTCGGGCGTGCCCGGGTCCAGCCGGTTGCGATCGGTGTGGTAGCCCTTGGCGGGCTGAATCGGAAGCGGACAGCCGAGCGAGGCCATGAGCCCCGGGCTGCAGGCGCCAGTGGCCAGCACGACCGCGTCCGAGTCGATGTATTCTCCCTCGGCTGTAAGCACCCCGGTCACGCTTCCGCTCTCGGAGCGTATCGCCTGGACCTCGGTCGAGGGACGAATCGTGGCTCCACGTGCCACGGCGCGCTCCGCCATCTCGAGAACGAATCGGTAGGGCTCGACGACCGTTCCCTCGTCGTGCGACCACCCCCCCCGCACGCCCGCGCCGAGCTGCGGCTCCCGTTCGCGAAGTGCCGGGCCGTCGAGGTACTCGGGAGAGAACCCGTGTCGCTCGACGACCTCGACTTCTTCCTGGCCCCACACCAGGCCGGCTTCCGTATCGAACACCTCCAGATAGCCGGAACGCCGGTAGTCGCAATCGAGTCCCTCGCCAACGACGAGCTCGTCGAACAATTCGGTCGTGCGATGTCCCAGCGGCGCCAGAGCGGCCATGGCATCCTCGACGTGCCGGTCCGTACAGAACTTCCGGAAGGCCCACAGCCAGCGAACGAGCGACGGATCCCAGCGGGGCTCGATGTACAGGGGGCTCAGCCGGTCGCCCATCGAGCGAATGGCCTGGCTCACGCGGCCCGGTCGGTTGATCGGGGGATGCCCGGGCGAGATCAGGCCGGCGTTTCCGTAGGATGCCGCCCTGCCTACCTCGTCCTTTTCCAGCACAGTGACCGAAGCGCCCCGGAGGGCCAGGAAGTACGCGCAGCAAACGCCCACCACGCCACCACCCACGACGATCACCTGAAGCTCGGAGCTGGAGGGCCCTGATAGGTTCGGCTCGGTCATGCTGGAAACTACCTTCGTCTCGGGTGTGTGAGCGAGCCCGAACGCATATATTGCGACACAGCGGCTCCCCGCCGCGAGCACTCGCCGAACCCCCTTCAAGGAGGACGCGAATGGCCCATACTTGGGAAGAACTCCACAAGACTCCCGTGAAGAAGCTGCGCCAAATCGCCGAGGAACTGGGCGACCACGACGAGTTGCACGGCTACTCGACCATGCACAAGGAAGACCTGGTGCCCGCGCTGTGTCACGTTCTCGGCATCGAGGACCACGCGCACCACGAGGTCGTTGGCGTGGACAAGGCGGCGATCAAGGCCCGGATCAAGGAGTTGAAGGTGCAGCGCGACGAGGCGCTCGCCGCCCGCGACTCGGTTCAGCTGAAACGGACGCGTCGGAAGATCCACCGCCTCAAGCGCAAGCTGCACAAGGCGACGGTCTGACGTCTCAGGCCTTCAGACTCGGCGCTACCGGACGATGATTTCGTCCACGTAGAGCCACGCGGGTTCACCCGCCCGGTCGTGTCCGGTCGGCGTGAGCCCGCGGTTCACCGCTCGAACCCTCACGAATCGAGCCGTCGGGGGATCCTCGCCCGCGGACACCGCTCGCGCCTCGAAGTAGTGACGCTGAGCCGTGTAATCGTCCCAGGGGACCTGGTGTGTCCAGGTCCCGAGCGATTCGAAGACCACGCCATCCTCCGAGACCGCGATTTCCGCCCCGGTGGGGAGAAACACCCGGGATCCGGAGTGCTGCAGGAAGCCCACCTTCACTTCCCGGACCGGAGTCGGGGTGCCGAGATCGATCGTGGCCTCGAAGTCCTGCTCCTCGTAACCCTGCCAATCGCCGCCTCGCCGATCGATCGAACCGCGGATTCCGTCCACGAGGGCGGCGTCCCCACCCCGGGAATACGGCGAGCCGGCGGCCGGCACGGCCACGACCTCCGCGCCGACGGCCAGGTGCCGCACCCGGTTGCGGTCGTCGAACGTATCCAGCTCCAGGGAACGGTTTCCGAAGGCGGCGGCCATGGCGGCGGTCCACAGCCCGGTTCGGGCGAGCTCCTCCGGAGGGGTCGCCGCGGCCCCGATGGGTCGCAGGAGGAACGTGTGGTCCAGCACCTGGGGCCACAGCGTGTACTCCCGGTGGGTGACGGCCCCCCAGCTGTTGTCCCCGCCCACGCCGGTCTGTCGCAGGTCGAGGTGAACGGTGACGAAGTCCCTCCGCACCAGGTCGATCGTGTGCCGGTTCCTCTTCTCCTCGCCCTCGTCGAAGTCGTCGATCTCGTAGAAGTGGGCGCTGAAGTCGAGGGTCGGCAGTCCGACGGCCAGGAGGCCCGCACCCGAACCGTCGGTGAAGGCCACCCACCGGGTGTCACTGCGATTGCCGTTCTCCTGCGGCCGGGCGTACGCCCAGTACAACGAGTCTACCGCGGTCGCCCAGCGGCCCACGGCCGCTCCGCTGCGGCGATCCCAGTAGCTCTCGTGTGGTCCGCGGCCGTACCACTCCACCCGGTCCATCGTCTCGGGGAGAGTCAGGCTCATGCCGAATCGCGGGATCTCGGGAAGGTCTTCCGAGCTCGGAACGAACGAGTTCTCGACCAGGATGTCGCCTGAGCCAAAGACCGTGTACCGGGTCGTCACATGCGAATCGCCGGCTTCGGCCAGCGTCGCGAACGCCTCGATGAGAACGGCCGCCGGCCCATCCACATCGGCGGCCGACACCCGGACGGAGTCGATGGTGCGGGCCTCCCCCGCGTCCTTCCACAGGCGGCTCCTGATCTGCGCATCCGAGCCGAAGTCGTTGTCCGTCGCCGCCCGCCAGAACTCGGGTGCGGGTCCCGTGCGGAGCAATTCGAGGCCTCCGTACTCGAACGAGGCGATCGCGCCGCGGGCATGATCGAACTCGAGAGAGAAATCGGGGCCCGTCACAAGGGTCCGGTCTCCCTGCTCGCTCCACTGCGCGCCAGGTCTGACGGAGTCCTCGGCCACCTGCGGCCACGGGGGGCCGAGAATCGAGAACTGCTCCCACGCCACCTCGTGGCCGGCGGGAACGAGAGGTTCCGCCTGCCGCGAGCGGAACCGGACCGTGAGGAGGTGTTCCACGCCGGGACTCGGCTGGAGGTCGGGCAGGTCGAGTCGCACGCGCCGCGACTCTGCGGGGCCCACGTCCAGGGCAGGGACCGGGCCCGTGGCCACGACGCGGCCGTCGGCCGCGATCTCCCAGCTTCCGTCCAGCGCCGCGAGAGAGGTGAACGCGTACCGGTTCTCGACTTCGATCTCGCCGGCCGCGAGGTCGACGGCCCGGATGGCCACCGGCTGGTAGACCTTCTTCACCTCGAGGAGATGAGGCTGCGGTCGGCGGTCTGCGGTGACCAGCCCGTTGAGCAGGAAGTTGCGGTCGCTGGCCGTGCCGGGTGGCCCGAAGTCACCACCGTACACCATGTAGCGCGTTCCATCTTCGGCCGTCCGCCACAGCCCCTGGTCCACCCAGTCCCAGATAAAGCCGCCCTGGAGGACGTCGTGCTCGTATATGATGTCCCAGTAGTCGCCGAGATTGCCGACGCTGTTCCCCATGGCGTGCGCGTATTCGCACAGAATGTAGGGTCGATCGTCGTGCTCGCGGGCGTATTGCTCGAGCATGTAGTCCCGAGCGTACATGGGGGTTACCAGGTCCACGTGGTCGGCCAATCCCGCCGGCTCGTACATGACCGGCCGCGTCGGGTCGCGCTCGTGAATCCAGGCGGACGTGGCGACGAAGTTGTCACCATCGCACGCCTCGTTGCCGAGCGACCACACGATGATCGAAGGGTGGTTCTTGTCCCGTTCCACCATGCGGATCGTCCGGTCCAGATGGGCTTCTTTCCACTCCGGTTTGTTCGCCAGCGTGAGGTCGGGATCGCAGTCGATCCCGTGCGACTCGATGTTGGCCTCGTCGATCACGTACAGCCCGTACTCGTCCGTCAGTTCATACCAGCGCGGCACGTTCGGGTAGTGGGAGGCGCGCACGGCGTTGATGTTGTGCCGCTTCATCAGCTCGATGTCGCGAAGCATGCCCTCTTCGGATACCGTCTGCCCGGTCTCCGGATCGTGCTCGTGCCGGTTCACGCCGCGCAGCGTCACCGGGACTCCGTTCACCCGCAGCCGTCCACCCTCGACTTCGACGTTTCGGAAGCCGATGCGAGAGCTCAGGACCTCCATGACCCGGTCGTCATCGTCCAGGTGCGTGATGACGAGGGTGTACAGGTTTGGAGTCTCGGCCGTCCACTTGAGGGGCGCGGGGACGTCGGCGGCGAACCGCATCGGCCCGCTCATCTCCCTGCCGACCTGGTAGGAACCGGCCATGGCGACGCCCGGGACACTCTTGCCGCCGTCATCGAGCAGGTCGACCTGGATCGTGCCCCAACCGGCGGATGAGACGCCCTCGATCTCGACGTCCACCTCGAGCCGGCCATCCCGGTACTCGGCGTCGAGCCCGGCCCTGGCCTCGAAGTCGCGGATTCTCACGGTCGGAGTGGCATGCAGGAATACGTCGCGGAAGATGCCGCTGATGCGCCACATGTCCTGGTCTTCCAGATAGGCGCCGTCACTCCACCGATAGACCTCGACCGCCAGGGAATTCTCTCCGGGCTTCAGGTACTCCGTCACGCGAAACTCTGCCGGCGTCCGGCTGTCCTGGCTGTAGCCGATGCGCTCACCATTCAGCCACACGTACATCGCGGACCGGACGCCATCGAATACCAGGTAGACCTCGCGTCCTTCCCATTCCGGTGGCACCGAGAAGGACCTCAGATAGGAGCCCACCGGGTTGTAGTCGTGCGGAATCCAGGGAGGATCCGGCGGAAACGGGTACGCGACGTCGAAATAGTGCGGAATGCCATGGCCCTGGATCTCCCAGCTTCCCGGAACGGCGATCTCGCCCCAGTC
>JAMJQV010000034.1 GCA_023554435.1 Gemmatimonadota bacterium
CTCATTGGCTTCCCAGTTGCCTTGATCCTGGCCTGGACTTTCGAAGTGAGTCGGGACGGAGTCCAGCGCACGGGTACGTACGAGGCGGCTTCCGGTCGGGAGCGCCGCTGGCCACTCGTGAGCCGCCGTGCTGTTATCGCTGTCGCAGTGATCGGCGTGGTGTACTTCGGCTTCTTGATCGTGCGACAGTTCCTTCCGGCTCCTCCCTGAAGCCCGTCAGAACACCGAGAACTTCAGGTTGTCCAGGTACTTCTCCGGCTGCTCCCTCACGTCGCGCGTTAGAAGAGCGATTTCCTCCGAAGCCACCTGTATGTTCTCCGTCGCGGCCGTGAGGCGATCGTAGAGTTCTCCGTCGTTCACCATCTTGCCGAGAGTTCCGTCGCCTTCGTCCACCTTCCGGAGGATGGACGCCAGGGACTGACTCCCGGAATCGAGGTCGTCGCCGGCTGCGGCCAGCCGGGCAGTAAGCGTGTCGATATTGGCCAACGTGCGCTGCACCTCGGGACCGGACGCCGCCTCAGCCATCTCCGTCGCCGCCAACTCGAGCGCCTGGATGAGTTCTTCGAGTGTATCGGCCTCTCGCTCCAGCAGCACCCGCACGTCTTCCATTCCCGCCGCCAGCGAGCCAGCCGCGGAGTGAACGTCCGAGATCAGGCTGTCCGACAGAAGCATACGCGTCTGCTCGAGAACCCGTCCCGCCTGATCGCCCAGGGTGCCGGCCAACTCGTTGAGCCCGGGAGTCGGGGCTGCCGTAATCGTGTCGCCCGAGGCCAGGAACTCAGTGGATACGCCTGGAACCAGGGCCAGAACGTTGGCTCCGAGGAAGCCGGATGTCTTGATCTCGGCCCGCGTGTCTCTCGGGAGTTGTCCCTGGAAGCTCACGGCCAGTTCCATGCCCACGTGATCCTGGCGGAGCCAGATCTGCCTCACGGATCCCACCTCGACCCCGAGGAGGGTGATCGGAGTCCCCTGTGTGACGGCCGCCGCTTCCGGTGCCAGAGCGTAGACGACCAACCGGTCTCCCCCGGGTTGGCGTCCACTGATCCACGCCACCCCGAGAATCAGCGCGAAAAAGCTGACCACCAGGAGGGTCCCGACCTGCAATTCCGTCTTGTATTGATTTCTCAAGCCCGGGTCACGCATGAACGGCCACCTATGTGAGTTTCGGGTGGAGGAATTCCTGGACGATGGGATCCGGAGACTCTCGGAGCTCGGTGGGAGTTCCCTGGGCCTGGACCCTGCCGTCGAACATGAGGACGATCCGATCACCAAGGTAGAAGGCCGACTCGACATCGTGAGTCACGATCACGCTCGTGGCGCCTATCTCGCCCTGCAGCCGGGCGATGAGACGATTGATCACGTTCGCGTTTACCGGGTCGAGACCGGTCGTCGGCTCGTCGTACAGGATGTACTTCTGGCGACCCACGATCGCCCGCGCGATCGCGACTCGCTTCTGCATTCCACCGGACAACTCGGCGGGAAGAAGCCTCAGGACATCGGAATCCAGGTTCACGTGCTCGACCGCCTCGATGACGCGCGGGTCAAGGTGAGCATCGTATTTCCGACACTCATCGGGGGTGAGTCCCAGCTGAATGTTCTGTCCCGCGGTCAGCGAATCGAACAGAGCGGCATTCTGAAACACGTAGCTGATCTGGGAACGGATCTCGCGAATCTGTCTCCCGTTCGCTTTGGGGACCGACATTCCCTCCACGAGCAGCTCGCCCTCGTCCGGGTCGAAGAGGCCCACGATGTGCTTGAGCAGCACGCTCTTTCCGGTCCCCGAGGGGCCCATGATGACGAGGCTCATCCCCTCGTGAATATCCAGATCCAGGCCGTCCAGGACCCACTTGTCGTTGAGGTTCTTCCTGAGACCTCGAATCTGGATCATCCGACGGCCTTGTAGAGGGGAGCCAGGACCACGTCCAGCACCATGAGCGCCACGATGATCGCCACGACCGTGTTGCGGGCAGTACGCCCAACGCCGGCCGCGCCTCCCTCTGCCTGCAGGCCCACGTAGCAGCCGATGAAGGTGATCGTGATTCCGAAGAACACGCCCTTCACGAGCGAGAAGATCAGGGCTGCCGAGTGATAGTAATTGCGCACGCCGTAGACGTAGTCGTGCGTCGACATGTCCAGCATGGCCATTCCGGTGATCCAACCGCTCCAGATGCCTGCGATGTTGGCGAGGATCACGATAGGGATCATCATGATGGCGCCGGCCACGACCCGAGGCATGATCAACTCCCCGACAGGATCTCTCCCGAGGGTGCGAAGTGCGTCGAGCTGATCCGTCACCTTCATGGTGCCCAGCTCGGCCCCGATTCCGGCGCCGACTCGCCCCGCCATGATGATGGCCGACAGGAGCGGAGCCAGCTCGGTCAGCATTCCGGCAGCCACCGCGTTCCCCACGATCCACAACGGGAGGTCGGTGAACTGGTAGCCGCTCTGCTGGGCCAGAATGGACCCGCTGAGGGTAGCCACGAGGAGCACGAGGGGGAGGCTGTCGATCCCGATCGCCTTGGCCTGCCGAAACGTCTCCCGGACATGGTCCCTGGGGTGAAGCAGGGCCAGCATCGTGGCGCCAAAAAGCACGCCGGCGCGTCCGATGTGGCGGGTTACCGCCAGACCGGCGCGCCCGATCCTCCGCACCCAGGCCACGGGAGGGCGCTCGCTCCCCAGCCGTCCTTCACCCGCCGTGAGGTTGGACTCCCGGGCCAAAAGTCGCGCTGCCTTTCGAACGATCACCGGGCCGGTGGGCCCAGCGAGATGTCTTGGATTGACTCCCGTGCGTATCGAACCGGCGTTCTGCCCGCCAAGCTACCACGCTCCGGTACGCCAACCAAGACCGTCTGCCGTGAAGCTCAGCCTGAAGGAACCGTCGAATCGACAGTGGAGGGCCTGGACTTTGGAGGTCGCCGGAGGCCTGGCCGCCCGAAGCGCTCACCGGCGCTATCTCCCGGACTTGCGGCCCTCCCCGCGCTATCCGCTCCGCCCGCGGTCCCTGCGGTGGCGGAGCCCGCTCCAGCGCGTGCCTCGGCCCCGAGTTTCCCCTCCGTCTCCGATCGGGCCTCCGTCTCCCTTCGGAGATCGGCGATCCGCGTGGAATCGTACTTCTGCGTGATGAGGGCCCACAGGGCCTCCATGCGAGAGGCGTCACTCCCGACCACCTCGACGAAGTCGAGGAGCTCCTGGGCAGTCACTCCCTGCGCCGCCAGTATCTCCGCGCGCATCGAGTCCGCTCGCGCTTCCTGCTCTTCGGCGGTCGCACCGGCGGGAGCATTGGCATCCAGGATCATGAGTTCGGCCATGACCCGCACGTAGACCTCATCACGTATGCCTGCGGGAGCCGCCTCCTCGTCTGCGGGCGCGCAGCACGCCAGCAGGACCGCGAACGAGAGGGACGCCAGGAGTCGCATGTTGCCTGCCTTTCTACAAGTCATTCCCCCAATCTTCCATCCCGGCACCATCTCGGCCAGTTGGCGTGCGGATCACCACTGACCGGATTGATGCGCGTCATGGGCGCCGATAGCTTCCGGACACGTTCGGGGCCTGGCTGGGCCTGCGATCTCGTAGCCGCTCGGCGCGGCCCATTCTGTCCGGGAAGAGGAACGATCCGATGAGGTCTGGTGGCCGACTGGCACTGTTGATGTTGCTTACTACCGCTTCGGGAGCGTGGAGTCAGTCCGTCCCGTCCCCGTCTGAGGCGCTTGGTTACGACTTCGGAGCACGTTTTACGGATGCGTCTGATGCCGTGCGTTACGCTGAGCTACTCGCTGCGGCGTCGAGCCGGGTGAGACTCGTCCAGTATGGCCGGACTCCCGAGGGTCGGCCTCTGACTCTCCTCGTGATCGCCTCCGACGCCAATTCCGGGAGAATCGAGAGTCTTCTCCAGGCCAACGCCAGGCTCACGGATCCGGATCTCAGCGGCGAGAATGCGTCCGCGATCGCCCGTACGAACCCGGCGATCGCGTGGTTCACGTACGGGGTCCATGGCGACGAGAGCGCGTCGACGGAGGCGGCTCTGTGGACCGCCTACGACCTCGCGGTCGACGCGGAGGGGGCCGCCGGGATCCTCGACTCCCTCGTCGTCGTGATCGACCCGATGGCGAATCCGGATGGCAGGGACCGGTACGTCCAGTGGTACAGGGGCACGAGGGGAGCGACTCCGAATCCGGATCCGTCCAGTCGGGAGCACAAGCCGCCCTGGCCCGGCGGTCGTTACAACCACTACCTGTTCGACTTGAACCGTGACTGGACGTGGGCCACCCAGGCCGAGACCCGGGCCCGACTCGACGCCTGGCAGCGCTGGAACCCGCAGGTGCACGTCGACTTTCATGAAATGGGATACTCGAGTTCCTACTTCTTCTTTCCGGCTGCGGAGCCAATCAATCCGATCTATCCGGACTACACGGTGCGTTGGGCCGAGTACTTCGGCCGCGCCAACGCGGCCGAATTCGATCGGCGGCGCTGGCTGTACTACACCGGTGAGACCTTTGACATGTTCTATCCGGGGTTTGGGGACAGCTGGCCGAGCCTTGTAGGAGCGATAGGCATGACGTACGAGCAGGCCGGCAGCAGCAGGGCAGGGCTCGTCGTACGCCGCCCGGATGGAACGAACCTGACGCTGGAGGACCGGGCGACCCACCATCGCGTAGCCGGGCTGTCTACCCTGAGAGCGGCGGCGGCCCGGAAGACGGAGCTGCTGACCGAGTTTGCCGGCTTCCATCGTAGCCAGGGAGCGGACCAGCCAGATGTCCTGCTGGTCCCGGGTCCCGATGCATCGGCTCTGCGTGATCTGGCGGCGTCGCTGCAGACCCAGGGGGTTCGTGTGGAGCGCGCTACGCGACCGTTTCGGGCATCCGCCAGTCCGCACCCCGGATTCCTGGAGCGGGACGAGTTTCCGGTCGGAACGTTCCGGGTTCGGGCGCGCCAGCCGCGAGGCCGTCTCGCGGTAACGCTTCTCCAACCAGAGACGTCTCTGGGAGAGGATGTGACCGGAACGTACGATATCACAGCCTGGTCGCTCCCCTACGCATATGGCGTTGAAGCGCATTCCGCCGGCTCGCTGGACGAGGGGGCCTTCGAGGCTTTGCCGGTCTTCCGGGAGGCGCCCAGCGAAGCTGAAGTTCGGCCAGGCTATGGCTGGCTCGTCCTGCCGTCCTTCCGCGCTGCCGGGCCGCTACTGCGCCATCTGGAGGAGGGTGGGAGAGCTTTCGGTCTGCGCGGAGCCTTCGAGCAGGACGGAGTGTCCTGGCCTGCAGGCACGGTCTTTGTCCCTGGAGACGAGGGGGCGGCTGCTTCTGTCGCCTCCGCCGGACTGGCGGATGTGGCGCATCCGGTCGGCAGTGGCTCGACGTCCCGCGGACACGACCTGGGAACGGGCTCGTCGATCACACTGCAGGCAGAGCGAATCGGCGTGCTGATGGGACGGGGATTCTCAGCCACGAGCGCCGGGGCCGCCTGGTACCTTCTCGAGGTCCTCGCCGGCATTCCGTTCGACGCCCTGGATGCGGCAACGACGAGCCGCTCGGAGCTGGCGGAGTATGGTGTACTGGTCGTTCCCTCGGGCAGCCCGAGGCGGGCCGCTGATGATCTCGCGACGAGGTTGAGGGAGTGGGTCGAGCAGGGCGGGACGATGGTAACCCTCGGGTCCTCTACCCGGTGGGCGGCGGGCTCCCTGGCGGAGATCGATCTGCGGGCTGCCGGGGCGTCAGATCTCTCGGAAGAGGAGCGGCGACGCCTGGGCCTCCGGACGACGCAGGAGCGCCGCTCAGACGCGTGGGACGATGCGGTCACCGGGATCATCCTGCCTCTCACGCTCGACGAGGATCATCCGCTGGCGTGGGGGGCGGGGTCTGGGAACGAAGGTGCATCGACCTTCACACTCCACCTCAACGACCTCGCCCTCGAGCCCTCCGCGAGTCACGAGACGGTGGCGTCTTTCGGAGAGTCGATCGATGCCGTGAGCGGGGTCGTAAGCGAGGATAAGCTGGAGGAGATCGCCGCTTCGACGTGGCTGTCAGTCGCCCGTGTTGGATCCGGTAAGGTGATTATGTTTGCTGACGATCCACTGTTTCGTCTAATGTGGCCTGCGAACTTCGTACTGTTCACGAATGCACTCCTGTACGGTCCACGGCTTCCCTGACTACTGTCGATTCGGCAGCCCCCGGCTGAGGTTGGCGCCGGGGGGTCCCAGAATGGCGGTGATTCGTGCCACGGAGGCACGTGCGCGGGGCATAGCTCTTGCCCTCCTTCCGGCAACTACTTGTGAGGCTCGTTGGCCGGTTGGCAGGGTGGAGGCAGCAGGCCTCTACCCGGCCGGAACACCGGGCCCACTCAGGGAGAATTCAAGAGAGGTACGACATACATGATTCCAGCAGACAGACTGACGGTGAGGGCGGGCCGATCCCTCCAGGAAGCGGCGGAAATCGCACGGAGTGGGGGGAATCCGGCGGTCGAGGACGTACACCTCCTCGCCGGCTTGCTCGCCGAGGAAGACGGAATCGTCGAACCCGTGCTGCGGAAGGTCGGCGCGGAGCCTGAGCAGATACGATCCGCGGTGGAGGAGAGCCTGGGGCGTCTGCCTCGGCAGACGGGCGCGGCGCCAGCGGCCAGCCGGGAACTGGGCCGGGTTCTTGACGAAGCGGATACCGAGGCTCGGCGTATGGACGATCTCTACGTGTCCACCGAGCACCTGCTCATCGCCCTCGCGAGCAAGCAGGCCAGCACCACGCGACAGATACTCGCCAACGAGGGCGCCACGCAGGAGGCGCTGCGCGAAGCCCTGGAGTCGGTGAGAGGGCCGCACAAGGTCACGGACCAGGAGGCGGAGGGGAAGTACCGGGCGCTGGAGCGTTTCGGTGTCGATCTCACGGAGCGCGCACGGGCCGGCGAGTTGGACCCGGTGATCGGTCGGGATTCGGAGATTCGACGGGTCATGCAGGTCCTGTCCCGGCGTACGAAGAACAACCCGGTCCTCATCGGTGAGCCAGGCGTCGGAAAGACCGCGATCGCCGAGGGGCTCGCGCAGCGTATCGTTGCGGGGGACGTACCGGAAAGCCTGCGGAGCAAGAGGCTGATCGAGTTGGATATCGCCGCCATGCTCGCGGGAGCGAAGTATCGGGGAGAGTTCGAGGAACGACTCAAGTCAGCTCTGAAGGAGATCACGGAAGCGAAGGGCAAGTACATCGTCTTCCTTGACGAACTTCACACGATCGTGGGCGCAGGTGCGGCGGAAGGCGCGGTCGACGCTGGCAACATGCTGAAGCCACCGCTGGCTCGTGGAGAACTGCGGATGGTCGGAGCGACCACGCTCGATGAGTACCGCAAACACATCGAAAAGGACCCGGCGCTCGAACGACGGTTCCAGCCCGTGTTTGTCGGGGAACCGGGTCTGTCGGAAACGGTCGGGATATTGCGCGGGCTGAAGGAGAAGTACGAGGTGCACCACGGAGTACGGATCACGGACCCGGCTCTGGTAGCGGCAGCCCGCCTGTCGGACCGGTACATAGGAGATCGCTTCCTGCCGGACAAGGCGATCGATCTGATGGACGAAGCCGCGTCCAGGCTCCGAATCGAGATCGACTCGATGCCGGAGGAAATCGACGTACTGGAGCGAAGAGCCGTCCAACTCGAAATCGAGCGAGAGGCGTTGCGAGACGAAACGGACGCCCGCAGCACGGAGCGGCTCTCCGCCCTCGAGACGGAGCTGGCGGCGATCAGGGAGCAGCTCGCGGGGCTCAAGGCGCGGTGGGGCCTGGAGAAGGACGCGATTGAGCGGGTGCGGGGGTTGAAGAGAGAGTTGGAGGAGACATCCATAGCCGCGGAGCAGGCCACGCGAGCCGGTGACCTGCAGCGGGCGGCGGAGATCAAGTATGGCGATGCGCCCCGCCTCCGTGACAGCCTCGTCGAGGCGGAAGCCGAACTCACGGCGATGCAGGCCGAGGGCAGTCTTCTCAAGGAAGAGGTGGACGCGGAGGACATCGCGGAGGTCGTGGCCTCGTGGACGGGAATCCCGGTCACTCGAATGCTGGAGACCGAGCAGGATCGCCTGACGCATCTGGAGGACCACCTGCATGAGCGGGTCGTCAATCAAAGCGAGGCGATTACGGCCGTCTCCAACGCCGTTCGGAGGAGTCGCGCCGGTCTGCAGGATCCCGATCGACCTGTCGGCAGCTTCATCTTCCTCGGGCCCACCGGGGTCGGCAAGACGGAGACGGCGCGCGCCCTGGCGGAGTTTCTGTTCGACGATGACGAGGCGATGGTGCGCATCGACATGTCGGAGTACATGGAGCGCCACGCCGTGTCGCGTCTCATCGGCGCTCCACCGGGGTACGTGGGATACGAGGAGGGCGGGCAGCTGACGGAGTCAGTCCGCCGACGGCCCTACACCGTGGTCCTGTTCGACGAGATCGAGAAGGCTCACCCGGAGGTGTTCAACGTCCTGCTGCAGATCCTGGACGACGGGCGGCTCACGGACGGCCAGGGGCGGACTGTCGATTTTCGGAACGCCGTCCTGATCATGACCAGCAACCTGGGCAGTTCGTATATCCTGGAGCACCAGGGCGACGACTGGGGGGCGGTGGAGGACAAGGTCAAGGAAGCACTCAGACAGAACTTCAGGCCCGAGTTCCTGAATCGGATCGACGATATTCTGGTCTTCCAGCCTCTTGGGAAGCAGGAGCTCGAGCAAGTCGTTGGCATGCAGCTCGAGCGTCTGGGGGACCTGGCGAGAGAGCGGCAGGTGGAACTGGAGGTGACGCCCGCGGCCCGGCGAATGATCGCCGAGGTTGGATTCGACCCCGCTTTCGGGGCGCGCCCGATCAAGCGCGCGATCCAGCATCTGGTGTCGGATCCGCTGGCAATGGCCTTTCTCGAGGGGCGGTTCCACGATGGGGATGTCATCGAGGTCGACGCCGGGGAGGACGACACCCTTCGATTTCGCCGATTGGGCGGGCCAGACGACTGATTGGGAGGTGCCCCGGAGAAGGGGATGTCTTGACGCCCCCTCCGGGGGGATCACATTACGCGAGGTATGTATACTCCAACGCGGACCGGAGAGGCCCTTTGAGCGGTTTACGAGTGTGGCAACATCGAGGGACGGGATTGGGGATGATCGCTCTCCTGGCGGTGATCACGGGTGGTTGTTCGGCCAAGACCACGAGCCAATCGGGCTCCACCTACGGAGCTTCGACGTCGGAGATGGCTGTCAGGGGCTTTCTGGATGGAGCGAACGCCGACGACTATGGCCGGATGTCTGACGTGTTCGGGACCGATGCGGGCCCGGCTGTCGAGAGGTTCGGAGTGACCGACGTCGAGCAGCGCATGATCTTTCTGGCGGGACTCCTGAAGCACACGAGTTACGAACTTCAGCAGTCAAACCTGGCGCAGCTCGGGCCGGATCGAGTTCGGTGGGAGGCACGAATGTCAGGTACCCGGAAGGGCTCGGTCGTCGTACCGATCATCACGGTGCCGGACGGGTCCGGTCGATGGTACGTGGAGCGACTCAACCTGGATGCGTTGGGCGCCTCAGCCGGCTCGTAGCTGGGAGGTGGACGGACCGCCGCAGGTCAGTCGACGGTTTCGACGAGTTCCAGGAGCACTCCGCCGCAGTCCCTGGGATGCAGGAAAGCCACTGTTCGACCACCTGCGCCAGTACGGACGCCGGGTGCAATCGGAAGGATGTCGGATCTCGCGAGGCGGGCGAGGGCCTCATCCATGTCCGGGACGGACAGGCAGACGTGGTGCAGTCCCTGGCCGCGTTTCTCGAGGAATCGGGCGATAGGAGAGTCGGGGCTGCCGGGCTCGAGCAGCTCGATACGGCCCTGGCCGTGCCCGAAGAAGACGACTTCAACGTCTTCCGCCGGAACCGTTTCGCGTCCGGCCGGGTTGACACCCAGCATGGCCTCGAATGCGGGGACGGATGCGAGAAGTGAATTGACCGCGATGCCGATGTGGTCGATCTTGAACATTCGAACTCCGGTAGGCCGGTTGTGATCAGGGGCGTACGGGCGCCGGCGACGGACTTTGGAGAATACTAGACGTACAGCGAACGCTTTTCCACAGGAACGAGGTAATATCGTGTCAACTGTAGAGCTCGTCACACTGACGGACGGCAATTTCGAGCAGGAAATCGAGTCCAGCGAGGGCCTTGCCATCGTTGACTTCTGGGCCGAGTGGTGCGGACCGTGCCGTCTCGTGGGTCCGGTGGTCGCCGAACTGGCGAACGAGTACGCGGGTCAGGTGAAGGTCGGCAAGCTGGACGTGGACTCGAATCGGGTCACGTCCCAGCGTTATGGCATACGCTCGATCCCGAGCATCCTGTACTTCAAGGACGGGGAACTCGTGGATGTCGTGGTGGGTGCGGTTCCCAAGTCGCACCTCGAGCAGAAGATCCAGCAGTACGTCTGAGCGCGATTCCTCGAGCGAAACGGAGGAAGTGCGCCCTCCCCCCGTACGCCGGGAGGAGGGCGCTCGTCTGATATGACGCCAGGTAGCCTTCTGATCGTCAGCACGCCGATTGGCAATCTCGCGGATCTCTCCGCTCGGGCGCTCGAGACCCTGGAGCGAGTGAGGGTCGTGTACGCGGAGGACACTCGCCACAGCTCGACCCTGCTGCGGCACTATGGATTCAAGACTCCGTTGCGGTCTCTGCACGAGCACAACGAAGTCCAGCGTACGGCTGAGGTCCTTGAGCGGTTGGCCGCTGGCGAGGATTGCGCTCTCATTTCCGATGCCGGCACGCCGACGGTGTCCGATCCCGGTACTCGGCTCGTCACTGCCGTGGCCGATGCCGGATTCAGGGTGGTTCCCATACCGGGTCCGTCGGCGGTCACCGCCGCTCTCTCGGCTTCGGGGCTATCGGCGGGTCGATTCCTGTTCCTTGGCTTCGCTCCCCGGAAGGGCAAGGAGCGGGACCAATGGATGCAACAAGCCCTCGACTCCCCGAACACAGTGGTCGTGTTCGAGGCTCCTGGGCGTTTGGAGACCTTGCTTGGAGGGTGGGTCGCCGCGGGCGCAGCCGAGAGGCAGTGCGTGGTGTGCCGGGAGCTCACGAAGCTGCACGAGGAGGTGAGGCGCGGAACGGTAGGCGCTCTGTTGGACTATTACGCTGTGGGAAGGGTGCGCGGAGAGATCACCGTGGTGCTCGAAGGTCGGGCTCCGAGCTCGCTCGGAGAACCGATCGATGAAGCGGCTGCGCTGGCCGTCGCTTGCCAGATGACGGACGAGGGGAGAACGACGCAGGAAACCGCGCGTCGTCTACGGGGAGAGTTTGGGATGACCAGGAACCAGGCGTACGAGCTGGCTCTCAAGGCGGCTGAAAGGAAGTGACTCCGAGCGAGGCGAGCCGAGAGCTCGCCCGTACGGCGGCGATAGTCCGGTCGACGGGGCGGCGTATCGCGCTGTGGCGAGGCGCGGTCGTCGGCGTTCCGTTGTTGGCCATCGTTCTGGCAACCAGCCTGCTGCCCCGCGGATGGCTGGCCCGTCCCGGATCCTACCTCCCCATGGTGCTGGCGTCTCTGGGGCTGGCCGCCTTCGCCGCAGCCGGCCTGGTAGCCGGGTTCTCGATCCGGGGGTACCGACTCCGGCGCAGAGTGTCGGAGATCGAGAAGGCGCGGGGACTCGCACGGGGAGACTTGCTCGGCGCCATTGAGCTCGACGGACAGGAACGCGAAGGCGCGGAATTGGTGGCTCTGCATCGGGCGCGGGTGGCGGGCGTGCTGCGAGGCCTGAGCCCTCGCGATCTGCTCCCGGAATCGCACGATCGCCTTCGGACCACGCGCCGCATCGCAATTCCCGGTATTGGTGTGGTGCTGGCGGTGCTGGCGGGCGGTCTGGTTGCCAGTCCTGAGTCCCTGCAGGCGATGCTGACATCCCTTGCGAGTCCGTGGTCGGTCTCGTTCCCACCGCCGCCTCCGCCGCTTCGGGTCAGTCCACCCGGGGGGGAGGTCCTGCGCGGAACCGGCCTCGACATCGTCGTCAGCGCTACGGGGCGGTCGCGAGTGTTCCTGGCCCAGAGTCTTCCGGGGACTCCAACGCGTTGGGATACCGTGAGCGTAGTGGACGGAATCGCTTCGGCTCGGATCCATCCGGTTGACGACGTCGTCCGCTTCTGGGCCCGGGACGAACGGGGCAGCGTGACAGACACGTTCTCGGTGGTTCCGCTCGATCCGCTCACTGTTACGGCTCTCCAGGTCGAGTTGGACTACCCGCCGTACCTCGCCCGCACTCGGGATGTGATCCGCGGATACATCACCCGGCTCGATGTTCCCGCGGGCACGCAGCTCGGACTCACCGCCCGGACGAATCACCCGATCCGTCGCATGGGGCTGGTCCGGCAGCGGGCCAGCGGGACCGACACGGTTTCCTTCGAGATCGATTCCGATCGGGCCACGGGGAGCCTGTTGGCGACGGACAGCGCCAGCCTTTCGTGGTCGCTGGTGCCTCGGGAGAGGGTCCCCGGACTCCGCACTCCGCCCGCGATCGTCCTCTCCGTCCTTGCCGACGAGGCTCCGACCGTGAGCGTCAGGTATCCGGGAGAAGACACGGTGTTGGGCATCGCCCAGGCCCTCTCACTCGTGATCGAGGCGAGGGATGACCACGGGCTCGCCGAGGTCGGGTTGGCCTGGTGGCGCGTGTCTGCGGGCGGCCGAACCGATTCCCCTGTCCAGGAGAGGCTTTCGGGCAGCGCAGGTCGGAGGTTGCTGCTTCGGCCGACCATTGATCTCGAGGCTGCAGGCTTCCTGCCGGGCGACGAGATCGTCTACTACGTCACGGCCCGGGACTCCAGACCCGGTGCCGCAGCCGTCGTGTCGGACACCTTTCGTGCTCGCCTGGCCGGCCTCGACGAGCTGAGAGATGAGTTGGCCCGCCGGGCCGAGGAACTGGTCGAGGAGACCCGGTCAATCCGGGAGCGGGCCGGCGATCTTTCAGACGAGGCCCAGGATGCGGAACGCAGGACCGCTGCCCGAAGCCTCGATGCCCAACAGCATGAAGCGGCCGACCGGGCAGATTTTGGCGCCACGCGAGAGGCCCGAGATATTCTGGGCGAGGCGCGCGAGATCGAGTCGGACCTCGAGAGCATGAGAGAAGAGCTCGGGCAGGCCCGAAGTGGGCTGGAATCCTCTCCGCTGTTGGACAGGGATCTCCAGGAGCGCCTCGGCGAACTCGAAGCGCTGTTTGAGGAAATCCTGGAGTCAGGACTGCGCGAGCGAATCGAGGCGTTGGAGCAGTCCCTTCGGGGCCTGGATCAAGGTGAACTCCGAAATGCACTGGCGGAGTTCTCGAGGCAGAGTGCTGATCTCGAGGAGAGGCTCGACCGGGCACTGGGGCTTATGGAGAGGGTAGCCCTGGAGCAATCGCTCGAGGGCGCGAGACAGGCGGCGGAGGACCTGACGGCGCGACAGGACCGGATGTCCGGGCGCGATCCGGCGGACGAGGGGTGGGCCGCGCGGCAAGAGGAAATGGCTGCCGAGTCCGAGGCACTCTCCGATTGGGTGGACGAGCTGGCGGACCGACTGGACGGCCAGCAGGCTCCAGATGCCGCTGATCGGGGCAGGGAGGCGGCCGATCAGGCACGCGTCGCCGCGTCACGGATGAGGTCTGCCGCCGGCAACGTCGGTGAGAGCACAAGCGGTAGCCCTTTATCACCCGGTCCGGAGGCGCGAGAAGCGGCGTCGGCAATGGAGAGCGCGGAGCGCAGTCTGGCGGCTGCCAGAGAGTCGCTGACCGAGGATTGGCAGGCCGAAGCGATGGAGGTCGTCTCGAGGGCGACGGCAGAGGCGCTCGAGCTCGCCAGGGAACAGGAGCGGGTCATGGAGAGCCTCCGTTCCGGCCAGCGGCCCCGGGACCTGTCTGGCAGACAGGCTGCCGTGCGTGAAGGACTGGACAACATTTCTCAGTCCCTGGCGGAGGCCGGGCGCAAGACGGCTCTCATGGATCGCCGCGCGGGTCCAGCGGCAGCGCGGGCGGGGAGAGAGATGGACGCCCTCGGGGAGAGCCTCTCGGGCGGCGCGGCGCGAAGGAGCGAGGCCATGCGCCAGGGTGAGGCTGCCATGGAAGCGTTGGGTGACCTGGCGGGGTCGCTGCTGGCCAGTCGGAGAGAGATGGCGGAGGCAAGTTCTGCCACCGGCATGGAGGAGGCCCTCGAGAAGCTCGCCGGCATGGGCAAGCAGCAGGCCGGTGTCAATTCGGAGTCGGGCGAGCTGTTCATGTTCATGCAGGGGGGGCAGTCGATCGAGGATCGATTGAGGTCGCTCACGGCGAGGCAGGAAGCGGTCTCAGAGGACCTGCGCGATTTGGCCGGAGACCCCGCGGCCAGGGAGCTCGGAGCGCGTCCCGCGGAGCTGGCTTCGGAAGCGGACGAAATCGCGCGCCGGCTCGCGGCGGGGGCCCTGGACCGTGAAACGCTGGACAGGCAGGAGCAGCTGTTTCGACAGCTGCTCGACGCAGGACGCTCACTCGAGAAGGACGAGCGGGACGCCAACCGGCGCGAGGCGACGACGGCCAGGCCGCGGGTGACCCTGCGTCCGGACGGTGACGTCGCTTACGAAACGGGTCCCCGGTATCCCTATCCGGAAGAGGCGCACCTGGAGAACCTGACGGCCTCGCAGCGCCGCCTGGTCTACGAGTATTTCGACCGACTGAACGGCGCATCCCCGGGGGACAGGCCATGAGGTCGGTGTGCCTGGCTGCAGCCGTCTTTCTGGCCGTGGCGGCGCACACGCCGACTTCGGCTGTCTCCCAGGAAGGGGCGGGCGCTGCCCTGGTCGAACGGAGGGCCCTGGATCACGCGACCAGGCTCGAGCAGGCCGGCAGGGAGGACGAGGCCATGCGGGCCCTCGAGAACCTGCTCGATGAGCAGCCGCAATCGGTATCCGCGCTGGTCTATCTCTCGCAGCTGGCTCAGCGAGCCGGAGCACCTGAGCGGGCGCTCTCGAGGGCGGAGGCGGCGGCAAGATCGGACGACTCGGGGCTTCCGGCGTTGCGGCAGGTGTGGATCCGGACGCTGCAGGCGGCGGGGCTGCAAGACAGTGCCTTGAAGGTGACGCTGAGCTGGATCGAGGAGCAGCCCGCTGAGGCCTCCGCATACCTGGAGTTGTCCGGCCTGTGGGCCCGCTCCGGCAACACGGGGGAAGCGATTGAGGCCCTGGAGACCGGACGAGTCACCATCGGGTCGAGGCGCCTGTTCGTACAGGAGCTGGCGGCCCTGTACGCGACCAGGGGTGCCTACGAGCCTGCGGCGCGGGAATGGCGCGCGATGCTCGCATGGGGAGACGCGGGCGTGGAGGCCGTGGAGCGTCGGATGACGGATCCCACTGTCGATCGGCCGGTGGCGCTGGAGGCGGTGAGGAAGGAACTCGCGGCTTCCGAGTCCACGATGCTCGAGCGGAAGGGAGCGCTGGACCTGGCGTTACGTCTCGGGGAGTTCGCCTGGGCGAGGGACATCGTGGCCGGGCTCTCGGCTGACTTGCCGGAACCGGCGGCACGGGATGTCCTCAGGGACTACGTGGCGCGCGCCCGGGATGCCGGCGACCTGGAGGGAGCGGCCTGGGCAGCGGAGTCGCTGGTCCGCCGGGCGGACACGGACGAGGAGGTGATCTACTGGATGGCGTTCGCCGCCGACCTCTCGTACGAAGCGGGTGACCTGGCGGGAGCGCGCACCGCCTTCGAGGATCTGCTGGCAGAGACGGAGCCAGGATCAGACCTGTACGAAGTGTCGCTTCAGCGTCTCCACGAGTTGGCCGCGAGCGGAGACCCGGATCGTGCGGAGAGACTTCTGCGAGAGTACCTGGCGCTGTATCCCGACCGACGGCTGACCTCCGTCCGGATGTCGGTGCGTTCGGCCGGGGCCTGGCTGAGGAGAGGGCGCCTGAACAGGGCGAGGAGCGTCGTGGAGCTCGTTCCGCCAGCGGATGCGGAGCAGGCAGCCCTCCAGGGCGCCGTTCTGGGTCGCCTGGAGATCCTGGCGGGTCGGCCGGCGGTAGCGCGCGGACACCTGGAGCTGGCGGCGGCCGTTCCGGCGGGGGATGCCGGCGCCCGCATCCTGGCTCTTGAGCTGCTTGCCATAGTGGAGCAGGCAGATTCCAGCGAGATCGCGGCGCTTGGGAGCGGGATCGTCGCGGCCACGGCGTCGAGCGATCCGGGGCCCTTGATCGAGTCGGTGTCGCGGTGGTCGGCCCTCAGGACGCCGGGCGGCGAGGGCATGGCGTCGTTCGCGGCGCAGGAGCTTCACGATGCCGGCAAGATGGACGAGGCACGTTCGATTCGGATCACGATAGTGGAGGAATGGTCCGGATCGCCTGAGGCGCCGCGGGCCCTTCTTGAGCTGGCCCGGGCCGACCATCCGGAGAATCCGGCCCGGGCCGCCGACTGGCTGGAGCGCCTGGTCGTCGACTACCCGGAGAGCGCCATGGCCCCTATCGCCCGGCGCCTTCTCGCGGAGTGGGCGACAGGGGGGGGAGCAATGGGAGCATGAGGATCCGGGTGCTGGGACTGTGTGCGGCGACTGTCTTCCTTCTCCCGTCGTTGGCCGCGGGCCAGACGTTGCTCATTCCGATGGACGATCGCCAATCGAACCATCTCCGCGCCTACGGCTTGGTCTATGAGGCCATTGCGGCCGGAGAGCGAGCCGAGTGGCTGCTTAACTATCGCGGCGGTTCATTCCTTCTTCCGGGTGTCGCTCATGTCCAGAGGAATGCGGCTCTTCTCGGTGTCACGGTCGAGACACTGACCGGGCGCTCACTGGCTTCGCTGCGCGCGGAAATCGAGGAGTCGAACATGGAGTCGGTCCCACTCGAGAAGGCGCCGGAAATCGCCGTGTATACGCCGCCCAACTCGTCGCCGTGGGACGATGCCGTGACTCTGGCGTTGGAGTACGCCGGCATACCGTATGAGCGGATCTGGGATCCGGAAGTGCTGGCGAACGGATTGGAGCGGTATGATTGGCTGCATCTCCACCACGAGGACTTCACCGGTCAGTATTCCAAGTTCTACCTGAGCTACGCGGGCTCCGAGTGGCTGCGGGACGAAGTGGAGCGGAACGAAGCGGTCGCTTCGGAGTTCGGCTTTGACAACGTTCCCGATCTCAAGAAGCAGGTCGCGGGAGCCATACGGAGCTACGTAGAGGGCGGGGGACTGCTGTTCGCCATGTGCACCGCAACGGAGACGCTCGACCTGGCTCTTGCAGGTTTGAACGCGGACCTGGCCGCCTCGTTTGCCGATGGCACGCCACCCGACCCGGGTGCGGAGGCGAACATGCTGTGGGATCGGGCCATGGCTTTCGAGGGTGCGCGCCTGATACTCGACGGTTCGGTGAGTGCGTTCAGCGACATCGACGGCCACCAGGTGAATACACCGTGGCGCCAATCGCTGGGGAGTTTTGAACTGTTCGATTTCAGCGCCAAGATCGATCCCGTGCCGGCCATGCTGACCCAGTCGCACGAACGTGTATTGCCAGACTTCTACGGGCTGACCACCAGCTTCGCCGCCGAGCGCATCAAGCCCGGTGTGGTGGTGCTCGGGAGTGACGAGACCATCGGCGTGGTCAAGTACTTGCACGGGCAAGTGGGGGAGGGGAGTTTCACGTTCCTCGGGGGGCATGACCCGGAGGATCCACAGCATCTGGTTGGTGATCAACCCACCGACCTTGATCTGAACCGGAACTCGGCCGGTTACCGGCTGATTCTGAACAACGTTCTGTATCCTGCTGCGCGCAAGAAAGCGCTCAAGACCTGAAACGATGCGAACGAGCGACATGGACGATTCGAGGGCAGCGCTGCTCGGAGACGGAAGGGCGTGGGCTCCGCCCGGTCGCCTTGAGGGGTTGCCGCCGTACCCGCTGGCCGATGTGCCCGACATCAAGGCACGGCTGCTCGCCGAAGGGCGCACAGTCATGGACCTGGGGGTCGGGGATCCCGGTCTACCGGTTCCCGAGGCCGCGGTGGAGACCCTCAGGGAAGCGGTTGGGAATCCAGCCCTCAGCAAGTACGGCTTCCAGCGGGGTGCGCCCCGGTACCGGCAGGCGATTGCCGGCTGGCTGTCGAGGCGGTTCGATGCGGACGTCGATCCCGATCTCGAGGTCCTGCCGGTGATCGGTAGCAAGGAGGCCATTGCTCTCACGGCATTCGCCGTGCTGGATCCAGGCGACACGGTGCTGATTCCGGACCCGGGCTATGCCCCGTACTTCGGCGGCCCCTACTTCGCCGGAGCCGACGTGATCCGCTACGGTCTGCGAGCGGAAGAGGGATACCTGATTCCGCCCGACGCCATCCGGCGGGCCAGGGGACGCCTGCGACTGGTGTACATCAACTACCCCAACAATCCGACCAGCGCTGTTGCCGAAGCGGACTACCTGCAGGAGGTCGTGGATGCCTGTCGGGAGAGGGAAGCCGTACTCCTGTTCGACAATGCGTACTCGGAAATCACGTTCGACGGATTCAGAGCGCCCGGCCTGCTCGAAATGGACGGCGGCCGTGAGGTAGGTCTTGAGTTTCACTCCATGTCAAAGACTTACAACATGACGGGTTGGCGACTCGGCTGGGCCACGGGCGACCGGGGACTGATCGGCGCTCTCCGGCGGGTCAAGACGTTCTTCGATACGGGCGCGTTCATGGCTCTCCAGACGGCTGGCGCGGCGGTTCTGGAGAACCCGGACGAGTACATTCGGTTCAACCTCGACCAGCTCGGCCGGCGGCGTGCGGCAGCGGTCAGCGCGTTTCGGGACGCCGGTCTGGACGTGACGGCTCCCAGGGGCACCCTGTACCTCTGGTTTCGAGTTCCAGGGCAGTCGACGTCGGAGGACTTCTGCCGCCGCCTGCTGATCGACTCGGGTGTGGTGCTCCTTCCAGGCTCCGCCATGGGGCCCGGAGGTGAAGGGTTCGTCCGCGCTTCTCTCGCGATCCCCGAGGATCGGTGGGAAGAAGCTGGCCGGAGGATCCAGGAGGCCCTTTGACGGATCGCCCGGGGCCTGAACATCGCGAGGCGGGAGCCGGACGTTCCGAGACGAGAGCGGCGTATCGTGCGCGCGGCTATCGTCGAGCGGTACGCGGGGGACTGCTGGTTTCGGCAGTGCTCCATGCCCTCGTCGCCATCTTCCTCTCGGGGCAGTTCTACCTTGCAACCCGGTCCTTTAGCCCGGTTGAACTGCCGCCCCGCGACGCGGTCGGGCTCCAGGTCATCGACATTCGGGACGTCGAGGCGGAGACCGATGCGGAAGATGTCCTCGAGATGCCGCCGGAGGAGCGCGAGCAGATCCAACGCCCGGAGCCGCCGACTCCGGGCGCGGGCGATCGGACCCAGAGAGCCGGAGAGGACGACGGGTTCGGTCTGACCAACGCGGAGCGACTGCGACCTCGCGAAGGCGACCCCCGGCTGTGGCAGGATTTCACGGGCCGACCGATGCCGGAGTACCTCGAAGACCGGTTCGCGCAGGCGGAGGGCGTGATCCGGGCACGGCTCGGGGCGATGCTCGACAGCCTGGCGCTCACGGAAGAGCAGCGGCGGCGGGCCGTCGAGTGGCTGTTCGGCGAGGGTGACCAGCAGTGGGGCGTGACTCCGGACGGGATTGTCCTCGGGGGCATGGTCATTCCGATGAACGTCGGGGCGTTGTTCGAAGCCGAGGGACCCCTTGGCCGTGAGCTTCGGCAAGAGCAGCGTGACCTCGAGCAGATCCAGCGGCAGGACTTCCAGACTGATGTCGAGCGCTCGCAAAGGGAAAGGCTCGAGGAAATGCGGCAGCGCAGCGAAGAAGAGGCCGAGCGTCGGAGGCAGGATTCCATCGCAGCCGAGGCCGATACCACGGATACCCGCCGCCCCGAGCCTCGCGACTAAGCCGCGCTTCCGCTAAACTATTCGGCTTGCGATACGTCCGAATGGGCGTCCCTCATCCACGATCCAGCTGCGCCATGAGTGACGAGAAGACAACACACGAGCTGAGTGCCCGTTTCGATCCGACCGGGATCGAGGCTCCGATCTATCAACGTTGGCTGGATCGCAATGCGTTTCATGTCGAGGCCGCGGATGTCGCGGCGCCGTACGTGATCGCGATTCCCCCACCGAACGTCACGGCGGCGCTCCACATGGGGCACGGGCTGAACAACACGATTCAGGATGTGTTGATTCGGTTCCACCGTATGCGGGGCCGCGATGCCATGTGGATTCCTGGCACGGATCACGCCGGGATCGCCACCCAGAACGTCGTCGAGCGTGACCTGGCCAAGAACGGCTTGAGTCGTCACGACCTGGGCCGAGACCGCTTCGTGGAGCGTGTCTGGGAGTGGGTGGACCAATACGGATCGACGATCATAGAGCAGCTCAAGACCATCGGCTGCTCCTGCGACTGGGATCGGACGCGCTTCACGCTCGACGAGGGGTTGTCACGGGCCGTGCGTGAGGTCTTCGTCCGGTTGTATGACAAGGGACTGGTCTACCGGGGCAACTATATCATCAACTGGTGCCCACGATGCCTGACGGCGCTATCGAACGAGGAAGCCGAGCACCAGGACAGCCGTGGACGACTCTACCATCTCCGTTACCCCCTGGCCGATGCCGATGAGGAGTACGTGGTCGTCGCGACCACGCGACCGGAGACGATGCTCGGGGACACGGCCGTCGCCGTACACCCCTCGGATGAGAGGCACCGACACCTGGTGGGACGCCAGGTCGAGCTGCCTCTCGTGGGTAGACTGATCCCGATCATCGCGGATGAATACGTGGATCCGGAGTTCGGGTCGGGCTTCGTCAAGGTTACACCGGCGCACGACCCCAACGACTTCGAGATCGGGCTGCGGCACGATCTGCCGCGTGTCGACATCATGAATGATGACGCCACCATCAGCGACCAGGCGCCGGAAACCTACCGGGGCCTGGACCGATTCGAGGCGCGCAAGCGTGTGCTGGAGGACCTCGACGCACAGGACCTGCTGGTGGAGGTGGAAGAGCACGATCACTCCGTCGGCCATTGCTACCGTTGCTCCACCGCGGTTGAGCCACGTCTCAGTCTCCAGTGGTTCGTGCGCATGAAACCCCTGGCGGAGCCGGCCCTGAAAGCGTACCACGATGGGCGGCTGCGATTTCATCCTGAGCGGTTCGGGAATACGTACGAACACTGGATGACCAACGTCCGGGATTGGTGCATCAGCCGGCAGCTCTGGTGGGGTCACCGGATTCCCGTGTGGTACTGCCAGGACTGTGGAGAGGTCATCGTGGCTCGCGAGGATCCTTCCGAGTGTGGCTGTGGCGGGACCCTGGAGCAGGATCCAGATGTGCTGGATACGTGGTTCAGCTCGTGGCTGTGGCCTTTCAGCACTCTCGGCTGGCCCGAGGAGACGGACGACCTCGCGAAGTTCTACCCGACCCACACCCTGAGTACGGCTCCGGAGATCCTCTTCTTCTGGGTTGCCCGGATGGTCATGGCGGGTCTGGAGTTCGCGGGCGACCTCCCGTTCACGGATGTTCTTCTGCATGGTACGGTGCGCGACGCGAGTGGCCGGCGGATGTCGAAGTCGCTGGGCAACGGGGTGGATCCGCTGGAGGTCGTTCAGCGCTTCGGGGCCGATGCGATGCGTTTCACCCTCGTGAACGCGGCGGCCCTCGGGACCGACCTTCAGTTGGACCACGAGGATCTGGACTCGTCATTCCGGGTCGGCCGCAACTTCGCGAACAAGATGTGGAACGCCGTCCGCTTCGGGCTTGGCTACCTCACGGAGGACGATGTCGGCACCAGTCCGTTGGACACGGAACTCGAAGTTGCCGATCGCTGGATCCTCGATCGCTTCGCGGTCACGGCTGCGGCGGCGACGGACGCCCTGGAGCGGTTCCGCCTGCACGATGCCGCCGAGCTCACCTACCAGTTCGTGTGGGCCGAGTTCTGTGACTGGTACCTCGAGTTGGCGAAGACGCGATTGCGTGGAGATCGGGGAGAGGCCAGCAGGGAGGCGGCCGCCTCCACCTTCGCGTTCGTGCTGGATGCGTGGCTTCGGCTTCTGCATCCGATCATGCCGTTCATTACCGAAGAGATGTACTGCCACTTGCCGGGACGGGGCGACGAAGACTCGCTCCTGCAAGGTCCATGGCCCGACCTCGACGAC
>JAMJQV010000305.1 GCA_023554435.1 Gemmatimonadota bacterium
CGGAACCGAGGCGGCCGGCCTCGCAAGCTACGAGGCGACGATCACGGAGCGGGTCTACGTGGGCCTGTCGGCCTCCCGGTTTCGCCGCGAGCGAGGTCTCTTCCTCAGCGAGCAGATCGCCAGGGTGCGCTGGGACTCGGCGGGGATCGAGACCTACCGGTGGCTCGGCAGCCGGCAGGAAGTGCCGATCATTGGTGACGCGGTCGACATCGAAGATGAACGTGAGGAGGAGCGTGGCGAATACGGCGAGAATCCTGACGACCTGATACCCCTGGACCCGGCGGCGGACCGGCTGATGATGGGAGGCGAGACCTTCCTGCATCCGCTGGCCGACACCGCGGGTTTCCACTACCGGTTCGGATCGGGAGACACGATCCGGATCGTCCTGCCGTCCAGCGGGCGCGAGATCACGCTCGTGCAGATCAAGATCGAACCCCGGCGGTCCGAGTTCGGCCTGCTGGCGGGGGCGGTATGGTTCGACCGGGAGACCGCGGCCCTGGTGAGGGGGGCCTATCGGCCCGCGCGTGCCTTCAACCTGGAGATCGACGAACCCGACGACGCGGAGGACGTACCGGGATTCATCAAGCCGATCACGGCCACCGTGGATCACATGATCGTCGACTACGCGTTGCAGGAGCTCCGCTGGTGGCTCCCGTGGCGAATCCGCTTCGAGGGGGAAGGCCGGGCCGGTACCCTTCTCCGCGTGCCGGTGGCGGTGGAGATCACCGTAGCCGACTACGCGCTCAATGAGGTCGATACCCTCGACATCGCCGAGGATGACCTTCCCGCGGGGTGGAGCCGGGTCACCAGCGAGCGTAAGCTGGACGATGGCCGGAAGATCCAGGAGATTGTGATCCTTCCGCCCCGCGACTCGCTCCGTGAGTCTCCGCTTCTATCCAAAGACTTCTTCGCTGGTGAGCCGCAGAGCTTCAGTCGTGCCGAGATCGACCGGATGGAAGAGGAACTGGACGAGCTGACCGCGGTGCACGCGATGGCCCCGCCGGCCCTGTCCAAACTGGGGATCTTCCGGTACAACCGGGTCGAGGCGCTGAGCGCCGGACTGCGCCGCGAAGGTCCCGTCGCGGGCCTGACCGGGTGGGGCGAGCTTCGGATCGGTATCGGCGACCTGATACCCAACGTGGAGTTCGGCCTTCGCGAGGACCTCTCGGACGGAGCGCTAGAAGCGTCGGCGTACTACCGGCTACAGGCGGCCAACGACTGGGGCAATCCCCTCAATCTGGAGAGCTCGATCAATGCACTGCTCTTCGGCTACGACTTCGGCCAGTACTATCGGGCGGGGGGAGTGTCGATCGGGCTCAAGAAGGAGACCAGGAAGGTCCGGCACGAGGTCAAGGCGTTCGCCGAATCGCACTGGGCAGAAGAGAAGAACACGAACGTCTCGCTGGCCAATCTGCTCGGGCGCTCCGATCCGCCGCCCAACATGCAGGCGGATGAAATCACGATTGCCGGCCTCGCTGGACGTCTCCGCATGCAGGCCGGGGTCGACCCGGATGCGCTGGTTACCACGGGAACGATCTGGGGTGAGGCCGGCGTCGGTGATGTGCAGTACGCCCGTCTGGCCATAGGTGCGACCGCGACGGTTCCCCTGTTCTGGCGGCTCGGGGGCAGCCTGGAGTGGTCCGCCGGCACCACGTTCGGTGACGTGCCGACCCAACGGCTCTACTATGTCGCGGGACCACAGACGGTGCGCTCTTTCGAGGCGAACCAGATTACGGGAGAGGCCTTCTGGCTCGTTCGAACGGAGATGGCGGTCGGCTATCCGATCTTCCGGCTGGTGGCGTTCGGCGACTTCGGGTCGGCCGGCGAACTGTCCGAGCTTGGTTCGGCGGATCCATTCGTCGCCGTCGGGGGCGGAGTTTCGCTGCTGGATGGTCTATTGAGGGCCGACCTGGCCCGCGGGGTCCACGGCGCGGGTCCGCTGCGCTGGCAATTCCTGCTCTACCTGGACGCCCTCCTGTAGGGCTCTGTTCCCGGGGGGCCGGCTCAGCGATCTTGTCATGACGGCTGGTACCGTGCGCGACGAAAGGGTCGGCCGATGATCATCACTCCCGTCAAAGTAAAGATCTGCTGCATCCGGTCTCCGGAGGAGGCGCAGCTGGCGCTGTCGTTTGGCGCTGCGGCCGTGGGGTTGGTTTCCGAGATGCCGGCAGGGCCCGGCGAGTTACCGGATTCGGCGATCCGCGAAATCGTGGAGTCGCTGCCCGAGTCGACCGGCACGTTCCTGCTGACGGCGGCGACCGACCCGGACCACCTGATCGAGAAGGCCCGGGCCTGTGCCGTCAATACTCTCCAGCTGTGGGACTTGCTGCCTCCCGCTGGCTACGCGCGGTTGCGAGCGGAATTGCCCGGGGTTTCCATCGTCCAGGCCATTCACGTGATCGATCGTACCGCGGTGGAGGCGGCTCTCTCGGCCGCACGCCTGGCGGATGCGCTCGTTCTCGACTCGTCCAATCCGCTGGTGCCCTTCAGGTGGGAATCCCAGGCCGGCCAGACACACGACTGGGACATCAGTCGTGAGATCGTGGAGACGGTGGACTGTCCGGTTCTCCTCGCCGGCGGTTTGAGCTCCGAGAACGTCGAGTTCGCCGTGCGGACGGTCCAGCCCTTCGGCGTCGATGTTTGCACGGGCGTGCGGAGCGACGACGTACTGGACCGTCGGAAAGTGGTTTCGTTTTTCGAGGCGCTGCGCAGGATCTCCCCGTAGCTACGCCCGGTCTCGGGCGCTCATATCGACAAGTCGCGGAAGGACGACCCCGGCCGGCCCGAACAGGCTGACGTCGGCGACATCGCTGATCGGTGTGCTCTCGAGATTGACTTCGACCACACGCGCGCCCCTGGACCGGGCCCACCGGGCGAAGGAGGATGCGGGCTGGACCACGCCGGACGTCCCCACGACGAGCATCAGCTCACAGGCCCCGATCGCCTCCTCCGCCCGGGCCAGGGCCTCGTCGGGAAGGCTCTCACCGAACCACACCACCGCGGGACGCAATCGGTTTCCACATGTCGGGCATGCCGGGACCGGCTGGTCAGGCAGCTCGGCGGAAGCGCAGCGATAGGAACAGGCCTGACACCGCGCCCTGTCCAGGGTACCGTGCAGCTCGATGACGTTCCGGCTTCCCGCGGCCCGGTGAAGACCGTCGACGTTCTGGGTGATCAGCCAGAAGCGGTCGGAGCGGCTCTCGAGGTCGGCGAGCGCCCGGTGTCCGTCGTTGGGAACGACATCCTCCAGTCCGGCGATCCGGAACCGGTAGAATTCCCACACCCCTTCGGGGTCGCGTCGGAAAGCCTCTGGCGTGGCCAGCTCCATGGCCGACTGCCCTCGCCAGAAGCCGCCTTCACCGCGGAAGGTCGGGACTCCGCTTTCGGCCGAAATGCCAGCCCCGGTCAGGACCGCGACCTGGGTAGCGTGAGAGAGAATTTGCGCGGCTTCACGCAGGCGCTGCTCGTCCGTGGTATCCATGTGCCCGAGCCCTCCGGTCACTGGTGAAAAGGGTGCCGGCTCCCACAAGTTACCCTGTCATGCGAACCCTCGTAATCCTGAATCCAGCGGCCGGCGGGCAGACCGGAGCGGAGCGCCTGTGCCGGCGTCTCGAGCGCCTGATCGATGGCGACTTCGTGTCTACGTCCGCAGTCGGAGAGGCTGTGAGCCTGTCGTCGGAAGCCGCCCGCGCCGGCTACGAGACCGTCATTGCCGTGGGAGGGGATGGGACGGTCCGGGAGGTGGCGACCGGTCTGCACCTGGGCGGCGGCGGGCCGCGCCTCGGCATCGTTCCGGTGGGTACGGGAAACGACCTTGCCTTCTCGCTGGGACTTCCAGCCGACGTCGAACAGGCCGCCGCGGTAGCCACGGGCGAGGGCACCATGACCCTGGACCTGGTGCGGGCCTCCCGCCCCGGCGGGAGCGAGGAGCCGCGCTTTCTGACGAATGCCGCGGTGGCGGGGTTCGGCGGACGCATCGGCGACCGTATGAGCCCGACGCTTCGCCGCCGCCTTCGTCCGATCGCGTACCCGGTGGCCGCGCTGGCCCAGATCCGGGACATCAGGCCATACGCGTTGCGCCTCGAGGTGGATGGGCAGGCAATCGACACGACGGCGCTGATGGTCATCATGGCGAATGGTGAGTACGCGGGCGGCCGGATTCGCTTCGCGCCGGGGGCGTCCACGGCGGACGGGCAGCTGGATCTCGTGGTCATCCATGCCGTGAGCGCCCTGAGGCTCGTTACCCTCGTTCCCCGCATCCTGTCCGGCCGACATGCCGGACACGCCGGCGTCTCCCTGTACCGGGCCACCTCGGTTCGCATTCAATCCGAAACCGACATGTGGATCAACCTCGACGGAGATACGTGGCAAGCTGGCCCCGCACTCTTCGAGGTCGTTCCCGGGGCTCTTCGCGTGGCCGTGCGCTGACGGGCAACGGTAGATCCACCCTCACCTGTCCAAGCTTGCGAACACTGGAAACAACCGGCCGCCGTCCGTCGGTCCGGCTGATGCCCCGACAGCGGGGTGCGACACAACGCGAGACGAGGAGTGTGGGGAGATGAGAGTGAAGGCATTGGGCTTCGTTGCCGCGATGGCCCTGGTGGGAACCGCGGGCCTGGTGGGGACCCTGAACGCGCAGGAGAAGAGCGACACCGAGAGCCGGGTGCGTGTGATGACTCTCGGCCAGGGCAGTTACCTGGGCGTGTTCATCTCCGACGTGACGGCCGAGGATGTCACGAGGCTGGGCCTCCGCGAGGAGAGGGGCGTGCGGATTACCGGCGTGGCGGACGAGGGTCCGGCGCGTGACGCAGGTCTCGAGGAAGACGACGTGATCGTGAGCTGGAACGACGACCGGATCGAAAGCGAAGCGCAGCTCCGCAGGATCCTGGGAGAGACTCCTGCCGGACGCTCGGCGTCCCTCGGCGTGATCCGGGATGGTTCCGACAGGACGATCGCCGTCGAACTGGGTCATCGTGGGGGACCGGGGGGAGTGTTCGCCCTCCGGTCGGGCTGGGATGAGGACCACGTGATCGAGCTCCGAGAACAGCTGGAGAAGAGCCGTGAGCACCTCGGTGACCTGAGAGTCCGAATCAGAGAGATGCCGCACGTCATGACATTCATGTCCATGCGGGGCGGGCGTCTCGGGGTCGGAATTCAGTCCCTCGAGCCCCAGCTGGCCGACTACTTCGGACTCGGCGAGCGAGCGGGGGTCCTGATCACGACGGTGAAGGAAGAGTCACCGGCGGCGCAGGCGGGTCTCAAGGCCGGTGACGTAATCGTCGCCGTAGACGGCGAGGGAATCGAGGGCACCGGCGATGTCTCTCGGCTGGTATGGGACGCGGAGGCCGGCCC